>JAQCNK010000045.1 GCA_028275075.1 Haloarcula sp.
CGTGTTTCGCGGTTACGCCGGGCCAATGAAAGTCGTCGTGAACATCGGTGGGAGCGTCCTCGCTCCCGATCTCGAGCCGGACCGGGTAGCCGACTACGCGGCCGTTATCCAGTCGCTCGACGAGGCGGGCCACACGCTGGGGGCGGTCGTCGGTGGCGGCCCCACGGCCCGGGAGTACATTACCACCGCCCGCGAACTGGGCGCGAACGAGATCGAGCTAGATCAACTGGGAATCGCTGTCACCCGGCTGAACGGTCGGCTACTCATCGCTGCACTCGACGACCGGGCGGCGCCGACGCCCGCCGAGACGTATGAGAGTGGCCGGGAGGCCATCCGCCGCGGGGACATCCCCGTGCTGGGCGGCGTGGTCGCCGCCCAGACCACCGACGCCGTCGCCGCCGCGTTCGCAGAGTACGTCGGTGCAGACCGCTTAGTGTACGCGACCTCCGTCGACGGGGTCTACAGCGCTGACCCGAACAGCGACGGCGAGGCGAGCCGCTTCGATCAGTTGACTGCTGGCGAACTCGTCGATGTCATCGCCGACATAGAGATGAACGCCGGCAGTTCGGCGCCGGTGGACCTACTCGCGGCCAAAGTCATACAGCGATCCGGCATTCGAACGGTCGTCCTCGATGGAACCGACCCACAGCGCGTCGTTGACGCCGTCCAGGATGACGAGTTCGAGGGCACGGAAATCCTCCCGGAGGCATAGATGGCAGAAGACCCCTACGAAGTCGGCCGCGGGAGCGACCGGGCGTTCTGGGCCGGTTCGGTCGCTGACGCGATCGAGGCCCGTGACCCCGAGGAGCCGATTGTGATCAAAGGCGGTGTCTCACCTTCGGGCGTGCCCCACATCGGCCATTTCAACGAGATAATGCGTGGCTACTACGTCGCCGAGGCGTTGCGAGATCGTGGTCGCGAGGTCCGACAGGTCTTCACCGCCGACGACAAGGACCGGTTGCGGGCAGTGCCCCGACAGCTCGCGGATCTGGACTGGAACATCGTCGGGCTGGGCGACGTGAACGCCGGCGCGCTCGGTCGGAATCTCGGAAAGCCCTACACGGATATCCCGGACCCGTTCGACTGTGGCTGTGGCTCTTACGGCGCTCACTTCACCAACCTGCTGAAAAAGAGCGCCGAGCTGGTCGGCGTGGACGTCGAGTTCGTCTCGAACACCGAGCTCTACGCTGCGGGCGAGTTCGAGGCCGTCACGCGCCGGGTGCTGGAGCGAGCCGATCGTGCCCGCGATGTTCTCAAAGAGTACCAGAGCAAGGTCGACGACGACTACGTTCCCTTCCTCCCCCAGTGTAGGGAGTGTGGCAAACTCACCGAGGGCGTCACCGAAGTGGATCTCGATTCGGGTGCAGTCCACTATGTTTGTACAGATGTCGAGGCGGGCGATCAGACGATAGAGGGCTGTGGCCACGAAGATGTGGCCACGCTGCGCGATGGAAAGCTCCCCTGGCGATTCGAGTGGCCCGGCCAGTGGGAGCTTCTGGACGTCGACTTCGAGCCGTTCGGGAAGGACCACGCGGAGGGGTCATGGCCCTCCGGCGAGGACGTTGCCGAGAACGTCCTCGATATCCAGCCGCCGGTGCCGATGGTGTACGAGTGGTTCACGCTGGAGGGCGAGCCGCTCTCATCCTCATCGGGGAACGTCGTCACCGTCGACGAGGTACTCGAGATACTCGAACCCGAAGTGCTACGATATTTCTTCGTGAAGAACCCCCGGAAGCAGCGGGACTTCTCCATCGAAAATATCGACCGGCTCGTCGACGAGTTCGACCGCTTGGAAGCGGTCTACTTCGGCGACGTCGAACCCCGCGACAAAGGCGAGGCGGAACTGGCCAAACGGGCGTATCCGATGGTCGTCGACGACGTGCGCGAGGAACGCGTGCGTATCCCCTACACCTTCGCCGCCGTGCTGGGCATGACCGAGGACCCCGAGGTCCGGGAGCAGATCGCCCGGAAAGAGGGCCACATCCCCGATGGCGCTCCGGAGTGGGCCGTCGAGGACGCACTGGCTCGCGTCGAGCGGGCACAGCAATGGGCCCGCCGGACCGGCAACGAGTTCGACTACGAACTCAAGCGGACCGAGATACCCGACGTATCGTTCGATCCGCAGATGGAAACCGCACTTGAGGAGCTGGCCGACTTCGTCGCAGCAGGGCACGACGGCGAGGCGATCCAGAGCGAGATCTACGAGACTGCGAAACGCCACGACATCGAGATGTCGGAGTTTTTCGCCGCCGGCTACCGACTGCTTTTCGACGACACCGAAGGCCCGCAGCTCGGGACGTTCATGGGGAAACTCGAACAGGACTTCGTCGTCAAGCGACTGCGGCGCGAGGCCTGATACGGTCAGTTGTAAGCCATTGCCGGGATTTGTCGGACCCGTCCCGGAAAATCACCGGTAAATCGTTACAACCGACCGTATGATGGGCTGCCCGAAAGGCCCGTCGCTCACCAAACCAAACCCTCTTGCTTTGCTGGCCATTCCTGTTGGGTAATGGTGGGCACGCTGACGTGGGTCCTCGTCGGACTCACGGCGTATACACTGGCGGCAATGGTGCTCAACTCCCGTAATGTATTACCGGAATATGTCAGCACCAGCGGGCCACTCACGACGCTACACACCCAGCGAGGGAAACAGATACTGACGTGGTTGGCCCGGCCGAAGCGCTTCTGGCGCGCTTGGGGAAATCTGGGCGTGGGCGCCGCGCTCGTCGTGATGATCGGTTCGTTCCTGCTTGTCGCTTTCAGCGCGTACCAAGCGGTGGTCAACCCACAACCCTCGGCGCTGAACGAACCCCGGAACGCGCTGGCCATTCCGGGCGTCAACGACTTCATGCCGCTATCAGTCGCGCCCGAAATCGTGTTCGGGCTGCTACTGGCACTGGTTGTCCACGAGGGAGGCCACGGGCTGTTCTGCCGGGTTGAGGGCGTCGATATCGAGTCGATGGGGGTGGCGTTACTGGCGGTCATCCCTATCGGCGCGTTCGTCGAACCCGACGAATCGGAGCTCCTGCGCTCAGACCGCGGTACCCAGGTGCGGATGTACGCCGCGGGCGTGACCAATAACTTCGCGCTCTCCTTTATCGCGCTCCTCCTCCTGTTTGGACCCATCGCGGGCTCTATCGCCGTCGTTGACGGCTACCACGTGGGCGGAACTGTCGAGGCGACCCCCGCGGCACAGGCGGGTATCGAATCGGGCGATGTGATAACGGGCGTTGACGGCCAGCAGGTGCGCAGTCCCGG
The DNA here is from genome assembly GCA_028275075.1 of Haloarcula sp. Classification (GTDB taxonomy): domain Archaea; phylum Halobacteriota; class Halobacteria; order Halobacteriales; family Haloarculaceae; genus Haloarcula. Next base: position 3,259 of record JAQCNK010000045.1, read on the forward strand.
TGACCTGGAGTCGACACTCGCGGCGACCAACGAGACCCGCGTGGCGGTGGAGTTCCGAGAAGAAGAGTCGGTGACGGTCCAGCGCTCGGCCGTAGTCAGAAGCGCTATCCAGAGCGCGCCTCTGGAGAGCGGCGAGACTATCGCCAGCGTTAACGGGAAACCGGTCTCGACCACCAGCCAGTTCGTTGACGCCTCGCGAGCCAACCCCGTGGCTGAGATTCGGACAGCGGAGGGGAAGAGAGTGCAGTTTCCGACCGGAAGTTACGCGCTGGTCAGCGCCGACGGCCCCCTCGACAGGGCCGGCTCGCCGGCCGGATCGGGCGTGATCATCACGCAAATAGATGGCGAGCGGACAGTGAATACGGCCGCGCTACACAGAGTTCTCGACGACCGCTCGGCCGGTGAGACAGTTACCGTCACCGCCTACGTCGCCGGCGACCGGCAGAGCTACAACGTTACGGCTGGCGACGACGGGAACGGCGGCGCGGTGCTGGGCATCCTTCCCCAGGCAGGCGTCTCCGGTATCGAAGTCAGTGATTTCGGCCTCGACCGGTATCCGGCGGAGACGTTCCTGGGTGCCATCGGCGGGGACACGGGTAACAGTGGCCAGGCCGCCGAAAGCGGGTTCTTCCGCCAGGTGTATTTCGCGTTCATCCTCCCCGTCATCGGGGAGGCACCGGGCGGCGGTATCGACTACAGCTTCCCCGGCTTCACCGGCTTCTGGGTCGACTTCTACACCGTCGAGGGGCCGCTCTCCGTCCTCGGGGAGTCGGGGGCCTTCCTACTGGCGAACGTGCTGTTCTGGACCGGGTGGATTAACATTGTCATCGGCCAGTTCAACCTCATTCCGACCTTCCCGCTCGACGGCGGCCACATCCTCCGGGCATCGACCGAGTCGGTCGTCTCCCGGCTCCCGGTCCCCGACCGCCGGAGCCTCACGACGGCCGTGACACTCGCGGTGACGGCGTCGATGATCGGCGGGCTGTTCGTGATGTTGTTCGGCCCGCGGTTTTTCGCCTGATACGGTCGGTTGGAACAATTTACCGGGCAATCGTTCCAACCGACAATATGAGCTGCCCGGTCGGCCCGGCGTTTCGTTACCCATTTACTCCCCGGTGATGGAGGTGGGCATATGTTTAGACAGCTCCGTTCCGAGGCCAAAGACGCGCTTCGTTCTGCGCTGACGGCTCTGGACCTCCCGACCGACGACCTCGGTATCGAGGAGCCCCCGGAAGATGTCGACGCCGTGCTGGCCTCCAGCGCCCCGTTCCGCCTGGCCGGCGAGGTGGGCGCGCCGCCGCCGGAAGTGGCCGCCGATATCGCCGACGCCATCGATGCCAGTTCCCTCGACTACGTCAGTGCCGTGACCACGCAGGGCCCCTACGTGAACTTCCTGCCCGGCGACGCCTACTTCGCCGAGACGCTCGGCGCGGCCACGGACGACGACTACGGACGCCTCCCGGACCGCGAGACGAGTGTCGTCGTCGAGCACACCTCCGCGAATCCCACGGGGCCGGTCCACGTTGGCCGGGCGCGAAATCCAATTATCGGCGACGCTGTCGCTCGTGTCCTCGACTACGCCGGGTACGACGTTGACCGTCACTACTACGTCAACGACGCTGGCCGCCAGATAGCGGTGTTCACCTGGGCCTACGAAACGTTCGACGAGTCCGACCTCCCCGAACCCGACCGCGATGCGCCCGAGTACGAGATGGTCCGATACTACCGCAAGGGCAACGCGTTCCTGGAGGACGGCGAGGAGAGCGAGGTCGACGCGGCCGAAAAAGAAGTCGGAGCCATCCTGCAGGGACTCGAAGAGGGCGACGACGACACCTACGAGCGCGTTGCCGAAGTCGTCGACACCGTCCTCGGCGGGATGCAGACAACGTTAGAACGCCTTCCCGCGACGTTCGACGAGTTTGTCAAAGAGACCAGGTTCATGCGCAACGGCGACACCGACACACTGGTCGACCGGCTCAAGGAACTCGACTGCGCGGTGTATGACGAGGCGGCCTGGCAGCTCGATCTCGATGGCTTCGAGAAAAACCTCGTCTTCCTGCGGTCGGACGGAACCTCCCTCTACACGACGCGTGATCTCGCCCACCACGAGTGGAAGTTCGAAAACTACGACCGCGCCGTCACCGTGCTGGGCGAGGATCACCACTTGCAGGCCGACCAACTCGCCGCCGCACTCGAACTGCTCGACAACGACACCGACCAGCTCAGTCAGGTCTTTTACTCCTGGGTCAACCTCCCCGAAGGCGGGATGAGCACCCGTGAAGGGACCGGTATCGACCTGGACGACCTGCTCGACGAGGCCGTCGCCCGCGCTCGCGAAGAGGTCGAGTCCCGGCTGGACGACCGAACGCGTGGCGACCTCGACGAGGACGACATCGAGCGTATCGCCCATCAGGTCGGTGTCGGCGCCGTCCGCTACGATATCGTCTCGAAACAGCCCACGAAGGGCATCACCTTCGAGTGGGATCGCGCACTCGACTTCGAGGCGCAGTCGGCTCCCTACGTCCAGTACGTCCACGCGCGCTGCTGTGGCATCACAGAAGACGCCGATGAGATACCGGACGAGCCCGACTTCGACCGCCTCGGCGAGCCCGAGGAGTTGGACCTCCTACGCGTGCTCGCGCGGTTCCCCGCCGTCATCGGGGAGGCCGCCGACGACCTTCAGCCACACACGGTCGCCACCTACACCCGAACCGTCGCCGAGACGTTCAACGCCTTCTATCGGGAGTGTCCGGTGCTCGACGCCGACGCGGAGACGCGTGCGGCGCGGCTCGCACTCGTCGCCGGCACTCGTCACACTGTGGCGAACGCGCTGGATGCCATCGGTGTGGACGCGCCGACCTCGATGTGACGCTGTCAACAGGTTCTTACGGAGCCTCAACGAAACAGAGACAATGAGTAAGCAGGACGGACAGGAGCAATCTGACAAACAGAAATACGAGTTCAAGAAAGTTATCGAGGAACTCAAGGGATACGAAGGCTCGGGGACCCAGCTTGTCTCTATCTACGTCCCGGAAGACAAACTCCTCAGCGACGTCGTCGCCCACGTCACCCAAGAGCACTCCGAGGCGTCGAACATCAAGTCAAAGGACACCCGAACCGCCGTCCAGGACGCTCTGACCTCTATCAAGGACCGGCTACGCTACTACGAGGTTCGGCCGCCCGAGAACGGTATGGTGCTGTTCTCCGGAGCCATCGACTC
>JAQCNK010000056.1 GCA_028275075.1 Haloarcula sp.
GGAGCGGGTAACGCCGACGCCCGCAAACGCTCGCTTCGTGCGTTTCGGGACGTCGCAGACGAACGGTCGGGCGCGTTCGAGGGACTCGCCGCTCCGCTATCTCGGTTCCTCACCGACGAGGACCGGTCGGTCAGGTTGACGGCCGCGAAGCTATTCGTCACGTTGGCGCAAGGGGGGCCGACAATCGTCCGGCCAATCGTCGACACGCTCGCTGACCGCCTGGCCGACGACGCAGAGTTCTACTACGTTCGGGCAAGGTGTGCGGAAGCACTCGGGTACGTCGCCGTCGAAGCGCCCGATGCAGTCACCGACCCGGAAACGTTGGCCGAACTTCGTCTCGGGCTGGAGTTCGACGAATCCGAGGTCAAAGAGAAACTCGCCAAGGCACTGGTCTACGTCGCTCTCGGTGATTCGAACCGCCTTCGACACCAGGTTTCGTCGCTTGCTGATCATCTCGACGACGACAACGAACTCGTCCGGTATCACCTCTGTACGGCGCTGGTCGTGATCGGCTGTGAGCACTCGGAGAAGCTATCCGCCGCGGAAAGCGCGCTTCGGGAGCGGCTGACGGACGAGAACCCGTATGTCCGAGGCCGTGCAGCGGAGGCCGTCGCGCTGCTCGCAAAATCGGATGTAGAAGTCGAGTCTATACCCGTCCTCAACAACAGTGGCGCCGAAGATGGCGACGTACCGTCGTTCCTGACTGACCGCGTCTGCTTCCTCCAAGAGCGGTTGGATGACACACAGTCCGAGTCCGCTTCAGACACGGTTGGCACGATAATGTCAGTTCGAGACGGGACCGACGATGTGGTCGAGGAGATGACATCGCCAGACGACGGCGAGTGTCCACACTGTGGACTCGAATTGGCAGCGTCGGGTCCGCCGATGTGTCCACGTTGTGGGGCGCCTCGCTGAGGAATTTGGCCGGCCTAAAACCCGGAACTTTTTTATATATTTAGGCGAGCCTAAACCATATGATTACGTACGAGCGCGCGCGGGTATACGATGACGACGGAGGCCAGCCAGTAATGGCGGCGGATACAGCCGCCTCCGAGGCGACGACGCGCCGGGAACAGTTGGTCGGTTGGTTCGACGGCTCGTTAGCGACGCTCTGTCTGGGAAGTCTGGCAGTCATTGTCGGCGGTGGACTCGTTCAGGTCAGTCACGGAGCGTACTCGATGAGTATCGCCGAAGCCTGGCGGGCGGTGTTCAACCCGAACGTCCTCCTCAACCTGCAGGCGTGGGACGCGTTCATCTGGGGGTTGGAGATGCCCGAGATGACCACGGAGAGCCTCATCGTCTGGAACATCCGGCTGCCCCGCGTGTTCGTCGCCATGCTGGTCGGCATGAACCTCGCGGTTTCGGGGGCTATCTTCCAGGCGGTGACGCGCAACGAACTGGCCAGTCCGTTCATCCTGGGCGTCTCCTCCGGGGCCGGGCTGATGATTCTGCTCACGCTGGTCGTCTTCACCGGGATGGCCGCGTTTCTGCCGCTAATCGCGGCCGTCGGTGGTGCCATTGCCTTCCTCATCGTCTACGTCATCGCTTGGAAGAACGGGACCTCACCGGTGCGGCTCGTGTTAGCGGGCGTCATCGTCGGGACCGTCTTCAGTTCGGTCCAGACGGCGCTGTTTTTCTTCGCCGACGATATCGGCGTCGTCCAGAGCGCTATCGCGTGGACGACCGGCTCGCTGACCGGCACGGACTGGGAGCAGGTCCGGATGGCCCTGCCCTGGACAGTGCTGGCAATGGGACTGGCGCTTGTCAGCTCCCGACAGCTGAACGTCCTGTTGCTCGGCGAAGACACGGCATCGTCGCTCGGGATGAACGTCGAGAAGGTCCGCTTTGCGCTGTCGGGTGTCGCGGTCCTTGCGGCGGCGGCGAGCATCGCCGTCGCGGGTATCGTCGGTTTCGTCGGGCTCATCGTCCCACATATGGTACGAAACATCGTCGGGAGTAACTACAAGAAACTCGTCATCGGCTGTGTCTTCGCCGGGCCAGCGTTAATGATCGCCGCCGACGTGGGGGCCCGCCTCGGGATGAGCGTTCTCGCGGGGTCTGACACACAGATTCCGGTCGGCATCGTCACCGGCCTGATCGGCGGGCCGTACTTCCTCTATCTGATGCGCCGACAGGACAAGATGGGTGAGATATAATGGCCCAAAAACAACAGGAGAGCGCACGAACGAACGGAGATGCCGCGGAGGAGCGGTCGATCGAGGACGCCGCCACGCTGGCCGGTGAGGAACTCGTCCTCTCGTATCCAACCACCGAGGAGCCAGTCATCGACGGCGAGTCTATCAGGGTCCGTCCCGGCGCTGTAACGGCCCTCGTCGGCCCGAACGGCTCGGGCAAGAGCACGCTTCTGAAGGGACTAGCAGACCAGCTCTCCCCCGACGAGGGATCAGTTCTCGTCGACGGCGAGTCAATGCAGTCGTACGGCACGAAAGAGTTGGCTCGCAAGATGGGACTGCTCTCACAGGAGAGTACGTCCCCCGACAGCATCACCGTCGAGGACCTGGTGTATCACGGCCGCTACCCCCATCGTGGCTTCTTCGAGAGCGTCACGGACGAAGACGAGCGGGCCGTCGACAGGGCCATCGAGCTAGCTGGGTGTGGCCACCTCCGTGACAGCGAGGTCGGGCAGCTTTCCGGCGGGCAGAAACAGCTGGCGTGGATCGCGATGGTGCTCGCCCAGGAGACCGACGTGTTACTGCTGGACGAGCCGACGACGTTCCTCGATCTCCACCACCAGCTCGAAGTGATGGAAATCGTCGAGACGCTCCAGGCCGAGAGCGAGATTACGGTGGTCGTCGTTCTACACGATATCCAGCAGGCGGCTCGGCTGGCCGACGAGATGGTCGCGCTCAAGGACGGGACGATTCAGTCTCGGGGGACACCCGAGGAGGTCGTCACCGAAGGGCTGCTCGCCGAGGTCTTCGAGATCGAGGCCGAGGTGGACCAGACACCTCGTGGCCCCCGGATCGAGCCCCTTCGACCGCGCCACAGCGGGGGCGACGAGAGACGGACAGAAACACCCGTCACCCGGAGCGACGGCGGTGACGACTGATGGCCACCGAGGGGTTCGAA
>JAQCNK010000060.1 GCA_028275075.1 Haloarcula sp.
ACACAGATTCACAACAGCTCGCCGACATCGCTGCGCGCTTCTCCGAGCGGATCCGCATCCCCGGTTTCCAGCGCGCCTTCCACTGCATCGCGGGCTTCGAGCAGTGGGTCATGCGTTTCGATGTAGGCCGCCAGTGCGAAGGTTCGCTCGCCGACGCCCACAAGTGCCATCGCGTCGCTTCGGGAGAGCCGGCCATCGAGCCAGTCCCGGAGGATATCACGCCCCGTCGGGCCGACCGGGGACACCTGTTCGCCAAGCAAGTGGAGCGTCTTGGCGGCAGTGACAGGTGGTACGTCGGCGACGTGGCCACAGTCGTCGACCGCTTGGCCGCTAGCGTACGCGTCGACGACGGTTGCCGCGTCGACAGGCGAACACGGGAGCTGGTCGGCGAAGGGTTCTAGTCGTTCAGCCAGCGAGTCGTCGGTGTCGTCGACGGCCGCCACGCCCCGGTCACGCTGGCGGTCGGTCACCTCGATGCCGGCGGCGATGTCGGCGAGCCCCATTAATATCGGTTTCTCTCTGGCGTAATTTAATACTGGCGCTCGTCGGGGGCCATCACCCACACAACGAGTAATTTACCTACCGGTAACCGGTTGGTTATTTTTGGCTATACCGGCCATATAGCCACGCTCCCGCCGGTTTTTTAACCAACCTGGCGGCCGTAGCTCCGAGTATGTCCACGACGATATCGGGGTGTCCCGAGTGTGATGGATCGGTAAAACAGGACGGCTGTGAGACGGTGTGTGTCAACTGCGGACTGGTCGTCAGCGAGGATAGCATCGACCGGGGACCGGAGTGGCGCAGCTTCGACGACGACGAGACTAACAGCGCCCGGACCGGCGCGCCGCTGACGCGGTCGCGGCACGACCGGGGACTCTCGACCGATATCGGTCGGTCGACGCGACTGAAAGGGCGCAAGCGCCGGCAGATGGCGCGACTCCGCCGGCAACACCGCCGTGCCCGGGTCAGCTCCAAGCGCGAGCGCAATCAGGTGTACGCCTTTACCGAGATACGCCGCATCGTGGGCTCACTGGACCTCTCGACCGCTATCCGCGACCGGGCCTGTGTACTGTTCGAATCAGCCCAGAACGAAGGCTTACTCCAGGGTCGCTCGCTGGAAGGATTCGCTGCGGCGACAGTGTATGCCACCTGCCGCACCGAGGGCGTAGCCCGGACTGTCGAAGAACTGTGTCAGGTCGCCCGAGCGGACCCCAGCGAGCTTCGAGCAGCGTACGACGCGCTGAACCGGGAGCTCGGGTTGCCGACCGGCCCCATCGACCCGCGGGAGTATGTCCCACGCTTTGCGACCGAGCTGGGACTCCCCGAAGCGGTCCGGGGACGGGCGGAAACCCTCGTTGACGAGGCGCGCGAGCGCAACCTCATCGGCGGGCGGAACCCGGCCGGTGTCGCCGCGGCGTGTCTCTACACCGCAGCACAGGCGCAGGAGATCGAACTGACCCAGGCTGAGGCGGCCGAGACGGCCGGCGTGACGCCGGTGACGCTACGGGCGACCTACACAGAGCTACAGGCGTAGACGGCGGCCGCGAGCGACTCGAAGGCGACCGCGGCTGCGGAATCGGGTGCGGTCCGGTCGATTGGGTGGCCGTGGCGTTGGGCCGTCGCCAGGGCCTCGCTGTCGGGAACAGACACCACCGGTGCGCCGAGCCGATCAGCGACGGCTTCGGTTTCCGGGTCTGCCCCGGCCCGGTTGAGTACCACCCGGCAGAGCCCGGTGTCGAGTTCTCTTGCGAGTTCGCGAACCCGGAGCGCGTCGGCGAGCGCGGCGGTCGAACCAATCGTCACCAACACTGCCATGTCGGCGACGGCCAGTGGGAGGCCCACGTCCGCACGCAACCCGGCAGGCGAGTCAACCACGACCCAGCGGTGGGTGTGGTCGATGGTTTCGAGCGCGTCGGCCAGTCGTGTCGGGTCGGCTGCCCGAGCGCCCGCAAGCGTCCGGCCACAGGGGAGGAGCGTTACCGGTCCGTCCTCGCGCACAGCCTCGTCTGGCGTGGCCCGTCCTGCCAGCACATCATGGAGATCCGGGCCGTGGCCTTCCGGAAGGTCCGCCATCGCGAGGTCCCCGTCGACGACGACGCCGTCAAGCTGGGCCGCTAAGTTGTACGCGACCGTCGATTTACCGACACCGCCCTTGCCGCCGGTAACGGCCAGAATCATGTGATCTTCGTCAGCGTCTCGACCGGTATGGTCGCCGCTGCCCGCTGATCGGCGAGCTGGCTCGCCCGCCGTGCGACTAGCCTGAGCTGGCGTTCGTCTCCGGCGTTGGCGAGCTCTTGTACCCCTTCGCGTCCCCCGACCTCCCGGACTGCACTCGTTGCTTCCGGAACCGTGTCTGCCTCCGCAAGCGCCACCGCTCGATCGACACGACGGGTCATCTCAGCTATCCAGGGACCGAGTTCCGGAGGGAACGCCTCACTGTAGTCGCCTGTTGTGGTGTCCGTCACGGAACCGTGAGTGGCTGTGGCGCCACTGTCCTTGGCAGTATGGGGAGCCGGTGGGGTCGCTGACCCATCGCTGTCAGCTATGGGTGACGAGCGGCTGCCGTGGTCTCGCAAAGCAGTCTCGGCGGATGTCGGCGGGGTTGACGGGTCTGTGGCCGGTACGGCGTCAGCCGGTGGCGAGGGGTCACCAAGCTCACGAACCACGTCCGCGGGACTGTCCAGGCCCGCACCCACGGGAGTAGCGTCCGGAGCCACGACGGCGTCGGCGAGTTCAGCCGGTGTTCCATCGGGCTGTGCCGGCGTCGCGTACCCCAACGCGTGCGATCCTGGCGGGAGAACACCCGAGAACCCGGTCGCGGTCCAGCCGGTCTCCGGCAGTCCCTCCGTGCGCGGGGGCCACACCGGACCGTCGAGACAGTTCCGAACGGTCACCCGCATGGAGGTTTCGAGATCCCGCAGGAAGACGGTGACCAGCGTGACTCCGTCGTGGTGGCTGGCCGAGCAGTCGAACGTAACCATAGCAGGTAGTGCTCCCTTACTGTCAGTTAAACCTCAGCACCGAACAACCGGCGCACCGAGCCAGTTTGCAGCGGCCACCGGGCTCGAAAAGCGGTCGGCCTCCAAGATCACCGGCGCGTTGGTACGGGCAAGCCTGAGGGTCGCCAGCGCGGCCGGCACCGGGGCCGCCTCAAACGGGTCGTCGGGCTGGTTGTCGGTCGGTACTCCGGGCACTTCCCTGAGAGCGGTCACGAACTGCGCCTCAATACGGTCGAGTAGTTCGCGGCGGGCGTCCCGCTGTCGGTTCGCCAGACGGTCGGCCAACCGCCGGCGCTGTGCCTGTCTGTCGCGGTACTCGCGGGCGCGGTCGCGTCGCTGCCGGCGGCTCTCCACAGCGGCGGCGCGTTCGGTCTCGCATTCTGCGAGCGTGCGGGCAGTCTCGCGCATCCGCTCTTCGATCGGAGCCGTCTCAGCCCCCAGCGCCTCGCGGGCCGCGAGCCGACCACGGACCTCCGCAGCCGACTCGCGGCGTTCAGCGACGGTCGCGTCGTCGATGGGGTCACGCGCCCGCGGCAGGGTCGGTTCTGCCCGGTCGAGATCGGAGAGTTCGGCACGCAATTCGGCAATGGCGTCGTCGTGCGTCGTTTCATGGCCCCGCGAACGGGCCGCCGCGGCGAGCGCCGTCTTCGTCCGTAACCCCATCTCGGGGTGGACGTGCCCGCAGTAGTCGTACACCGAGCCCGGAGGCTGAGCGTCGACGGCCGGGTGGACACACTCACCCCGAACCGCTTTGGCGATGGCCTCGGCACGGACGCCCTGACACCGCAGGTCGACAACTCGCCCCTCGTAGGTCGTCCCGCGAACATGGAGTTTCACAGCTCCTCCCCCCGTAGCTGGTCGGTCGCAGGAAGGTCCCGTCCGGCGGCGAACTGCCGATACGGCGTCGAGCGGCTCTCGCGGTTCTCGTAGGCCTGGGCCGCCTCGCGGACATGGGCCGGAACGTCTTCGGGTTCGAACGTTCGAACCCGCTCTAGCTGGACATCAAGGCCGTGTTTCTCGCGGAGTCTGAGCGCCTGAAACGCGCCGAACTCCGTCGCCGAGAGCAGCGCGGCCCGGCCGAACTGCCGGACAACACACGCCTCGTGGGCCCGACAGACGTTCCGCAGGTCTCGCCTCGCTTCCCGCGTGTGCGTGACGACCAGCAACACGAGCGAGAGTGTGGTCGCGCTTCAGATTAAAATTTTGTCTTATATTATTGAAATAATTTCCGGCGGCGGCCCGGCTATTGAATCCCAGCGTCGCGGGCCAGTCCCTGAATAACGTACTCACCGGCCGACCGGCACGTCGCCAGCGGCACGTCGTGGACGTCACAGATGCGAACCAGTGCGCCGATGTCGGGCTCGTGTGGCTGGGCCGTCATCGGATCCTGTAGGAAAATGACGCCGTCAATCTCACCGTCGACGACCTCCGCGCCGATCTGCGTGTCGCCGCCGACGGGGCCACTCTCCTTTCGGTCGACGGTGAGTCCCGTCTCGGTCTGGATGCGCTGACCGGTCGTGCCCGTCGTGACGAGTTCAAAGTTCGACAGGACGCCCTCGTATTCGCTGACGAGGTCTATCATCGTCGGCTTCTCGTCGTCGTGGGCGATAAGTGCGACTCGTGTCACAGATATCGGATCGCCGGGAGGGGATATATCGCTATTGGATATGCTGACGCGGTTGGCAACCCAACCCTGGACGAGCCAGTTTCGCTCAGCGGTTCAGTGCT
>JAQCNK010000084.1 GCA_028275075.1 Haloarcula sp.
CGGTGACTGTGACACAGGGACAGCGCGAGACCTGGGTGTTGAGCAAGTGGCGGTTCGACTACACCGTCCGCGACGACCACCACCGCCGCCATCTGAATCTCGCGCTCGACACTGGTATCGGCGAGCGGAATTCGCTCGGATTCGGGTTCATCAACATCACTGAGAAGGTGGATCGGCGATCGGGAGAGGAGGCAGCAGTCGATGCTTGACCCCGACGAATTTTACGATGAGTACGGGGGAGAACTGGATAATAGACTCCCAAACCGGCCGATCTCGTCGCTCCGGAGCATCCAACACCTCTACGGCCGCCTCTACACACTAGCGACGGCCGGCGGCGGCGAGTACGCGGCGTATTTGACGCCCGATCAAGCCAACGACCTGATCGGTGCCGAGGAGAGCCTGATCGTCGTCCGTGTGGATCTGTCGGGGGGACAGCCCTCGCTCGACGCAGATGATCCTGTGCGGGTGACGCAGTACACAGAGGACCGCGTCCAGCAGGTCGCTCACTGCAATTACAACGCTGCACGTGGGATCGACCACAGCGTCACCCACCGCTCCGGGCGCAACAGCGACCCTGAGAAGCTGGCCCGGTACGCCTGTGAGCGGCTGACGAGGTGGGCGACCGACGACGTGGTCCGGGGTGTCGCCGACGATCATCCGGACGGCGACGTGATCCACGGGCTGGCGGCGGTCGGCGACGAGGAGTCGAACCTCGATCGGATTCGAGCGGCCGTCCGGGCCGAACTCGGTGGGTCGACGACGGCGCTCCTGACTGTGCAGGTTCGCCGCGAAGCGGGCGCGGATTACCAGTGGCCCGGTGAGGTGTCGGTGTTCAACGAGGCGATGCGTGCGCGAAAGCTCTCGAAACTGGTCTCGAAGGGACAGGCGACGAACTCCGCCGGAGAAGCAACGGACCTAATCAGCGGTGAGCGAACCCGAACTGTCGGTACTGCCGAGGACCCACTCAACTACTTCCTCGGCAAGCAGATGGAGAAGTTCCCGGGACTGGATCCCGACGAGGCGTGGCGGAGCCACCCCATCTCCGAGGACGGTGCGGTCACGCTCATGAACGCCGAGGAATTCGTTGACGCCTGCTCCTACCGGACGTTCAACGCAGACGTGTACTGCCTGCCGTACTTCCTCGGGCGGCCGACGGCCGAAGAAACGCATCTGCTGTACTCGGCGCTCTATCAGGTCACAGAGGCAGAAGATATGGGTCCCGTACAGGAATTCTATGACCGGTTCGGGAAAGATGACAACGACTTCGACGGGCGGCTTCGGTTCTACGTCGCGGCGGTGATGAAACACCAGATGTCCCGCTTCGACGTGTACGGCGAGACGCTCAACGGCCGACTCCACTACCCAACGGAGGTCGGAAAGCGACACGAACAGGTCACCGGAAGCTGGGTGTTTGACGACGACCACGAGAGCAACGCTGAGCGGACGCCGCCGATGCCGTCCTACGAGGAGTGGCCGCTGACGGATCCGTCCAGTCCCGAGTACAGTTTGCACGAGAGGATCGCCTCGGGCGACTATCTCTACCGGACCTTCCCGTTCACTGACGAGGACACCGACGCGACGATTGACGACGAACGCATCGACGTCCACGTCTCAATACTCGCCGGCGACCCGGTGCCGCGAAGCCAACTGGTCAGCGTCTACGTGGAGCGACTGCTCGGCCGGGACGGTGAAGATGTCCCGGAACTCCTGATCGTCTCCCAGTTCGCACAGCTGTGTGCGCTCGAAAGCGCCGGTCTCGTGACGGCGGACGACACCCCCGGATCGGCGGTGATCGACGGTCCGAACTACGACACTATGCAACCAGACACAGCGCGACCCGACGGCGGGACGGCCGCCCTCGGTCGCACCGAAAAACTCGAATCGTTCATCGACCAGACGGACGGCCTCAACAATCCCGAACGGCGGGGTGCGTTCCTGATCGGCGCGCTCGTCGGTCAGGTCGGCACCTACCAACAGGCGTACCACGACCGGTCGACGACCGTGATCGATCAGTACCCAATCAAGTCGATGACCAAAACGAGGGTCAAGCGCATCACCCAGGAGGTGCTCGACAAGGATGTCGTCTACTCCCGGGAGAGCGCAAAAAAAGGCTTGAACATCAACTCGACGATGTACCGGGAGATCACCGACGGAATCGTGGAGACGATGGCCAAGAGAGACCCCGAGACGTGGGAGGTCAGCACTGACGATCTCCGCTTCTACTACGCGCTGGGCGTGACCTACGGGATGAACGACCGTTCGACGAACAAGCAGGACGAAAACGACGCAGACGACACTTCCGAGACCAATGAGTGAACACTACCCCACCGCCTCGAACCGATCAGAGATCGTCTTCGCGTACGACGCAGTCGACGCGAATCCAAACGGAAACCCGCTCAGCGGCGCGAATCGACCCCGAATCGATCCACAGACTGACCAGGCCATCGTCACCGACGTTCGTCTCAAGCGGTACCTCCGCGACCAGTTGCAAGACGACGGGCACGGCGTCTACATCCGCAACGTCAACGAAGAGGGTATTCAGGCGACGCGCGAAGACCTCCTCGAAGCCCGTCTCAAAGATATCGAGCTTGACGATGTCGACGAGGACGGGATCGAGGAGGCGGTCTTTCAGCAATTCCTCGAAAACAGTGCCGACGTGCGCTACTTCGGGGCGACGATGAGCGTCGATATGAACGAGGAGAAGCATGGAGACATCGCCGAGGAGCTCCCGGACCACTTCACGGGCCCCGTCCAGTTCTCGCCCGGGAAGTCGGTCCACCCCGTGACGGTGAACGAGGAGTACAACAGTCTCACGAGCGTCATCGCAACCGGCGAGGGCAAAGAGCAAGGCGGCTTCGACCTCGATGACCACCGCATCCAGTACGCGTTCATCGGCTTCCACGGCCTTGTCGACGAACACGGCGCCGAGGATACGCTACTGACTGACGATGACGTTCGCCGGCTCGACACGCTGTGTTGGCGCGCGCTGAAGAACCAGACCATCAGTCGCAGCAAGGTCGGTCAGGAACCACGACTCTATCTCAGAGTCGAGTACGACGGCGAGAGTTTCCACCTCGGCGGTCTCGATCAAGGCCTCGCACTCGAATCGGAAACGTCTGAACCGGCAGAGGAACTTCGGACGGTTCGTGGCATCTGCATCGACGTGACGAGCCTCGTCGAGCGCTTGGAGAACGCATCCGATCGGATCGACACGGTCCACATCGTTGCCAGCGATGTCCTCGACGTGTCCGTCGACGGCGAGACCGGCGACCACGAGTTCCTCTACAACGAACTGAGAGACGCCGTGGGTGCCGATTCCGTCCGCGTCGTCGACGTGTACGAGGACGCGCATGCGACGATGCCGGAGGGGTGAGCCGTGACCGAACACGCTTCTGCGGCGTCAAATATCTCCGACGGCGCGGACACGTGCCTGTCGTTCACGGCTAGTGGTCCATGGGGACATTTCCGGCGTATCGAAGGCAACATCGTGAAACAGACCTACCGGGTTATCCCGCGGACCACCGTCGCAGGGGTCATCGCAGCGATGCTGGGGATCGAGCGCGACGGCTACTACGACCTGTTCGCGCCGGGTGCATCTCTCGTTGCCATCGAACCGGTCAGCGAACTTCGCACTATGAAGCTCCCGATGAACACACTTTCGACGGCTAGCGAGCACTTGGCGTCGCTGAATCCTCACGGGAAGCTCTCGATCAAGCTCCCCGATCCGTCGAAACCCCGACAGCAGCACAACTACGAGGTCCTCGTTGATCCCGCCTACCGGATCGACGTGTGGCTCTCTGACGACGAGCGGTACGAACAGCTGCGGTCGCTGCTCGAATCCGGGGAGTCGTACTACGTCCCGAGTCTCGGCCTCTCCGAGCACCTCGCGACGGTCGACTACCACGGAGAGTTCCCGATAACGCCGGGGCCAGACAGCGAGACGGTGGCCATCGATTCGACTGTGCCCGAAGCGGTCGATTCGATCGTCCCGGAACCGGATACGCGCTACCAGATCGAACAGACACCAGCGTTTATGCAACGCGACGAAGACGGTCGGACGACCAGTGCGTTCGTCTCCTACGCCTACAATCCCGACGGAGGATCGCTACGACTGATGGACGTATCGTCCCGGACGGTCGACGGCAGGGCCGTCGTGTTCACCTGATGACTGGCGCGCCGATCTCCCATCCGCCGGAGGGTTACGACGAGGCGACGCTGCTGGACAGTCATCTCAACGCGGTGGCCAGTAGAACGCGTGTGGTGATCCCGTCTGACGCCACGACGATCGGCGGGGATCCGCTCGGGGAGGTCGCGGCAATCGTGGCTCAGTGTCACGACTTCGGGAAGGCGACGACGTGGTTCCAGGCGTACGTGCTCGGCGAATCGGAGTCGAGCACGCGGACGAATCACTCCCTGCTCGGTGCGTATCTCGGATACTACGTCCTCGATAGGTCGGGATACGACAGCGAGGACTGCCTGGCGGCTTTCGTCGCGATAGCGAAACACCACGGTCGTCTCCCGAACGTCGAGACGTACGTGGATGGGGTCGCGCGGTTCGAGAACGAGAGCGAGGCGAACAACGAGCGCCAGCGGGTCGTCATCGAACAGGTCAGGAACATCGACGACCACCGCCGGTCGTTCGCGCAGTCGTTCGTTGCCGACGTGACCGACGGTGCCGGGTCGTGGGACGAGTTCGTCTCGAAGATCACGGACGAGTCGCTCCTCGACGCCGGAGAGTCGCTGTTTTCGACCGTCCACGAGCATATCGACCAGTTCAGCTTCGGGAGCGACCGGTCCAGTCCGTCCGGGACGTTCTACCAGGGACTCCTCCAGCTCTGGAGCGGGCTTATCCTCGCCGACAAGACGACCGCTGCCGGGATCGAATCCGGGCACCTCGATGCGTCCGAACCGGATTCGGAGATCCTCTCGGAGTACATCGACGGCCTCGGTGGCGACGGTGCCGACGACAGCCGGGCCGATGCCCTCGATCGACACCGCGACGAAGCGCGGCAGGGCGTCCTCGCCGGCGTTGAGGCGTTTCGTAGTTCCGACGGCTCGATTGCGACACTGACCCTGCCGACCGGGATGGGAAAGACCCTGACGGGACTGAGCGCCGCCCTCGCGCTCCGCGAGGACGGCGACCGAGTCGTCTATTCGCTCCCCTTTACCTCCGTCATCGACCAGGTTGCGGACGAACTCACGGAGGTGTTCGACTCCGACGGCCGCGACGACCTGCTGACGATCCATCATCACTTAGCCGAGACGGTGACGGAACTCGACGACGGGGACGAAGGGACCGACAAGGACGCCAGGTTGGCCGAGATGGTCGCCGAGAGCTGGCGGTCCGGGCTGACACTCACCACGTTCGTACAGCTCTTTGAGAGCCTCGTCGGTCCCGCCAACTCCCAGTCGATGAAGCTACCGGCGCTGTACGACTCCGTGATCGTCCTGGACGAGCCACAGGCGCTTCCGATGAAGTGGTGGAAGCTCATCCGCCGGATCGCGACGATCCTCACCGAGGAGTACGACGCGACGATCATCGCGATGACGGCGACGCAGCCGGTGCTGTTCGACGACGCGTTCGAACTGGTCGACGGCGTGGATCGGTACTTCGATCGCTTCGATCGCGTCGAGTACGAGGTCCACGATTCCGCTCTGGCGTTCGACGACACCGACGCGACCCTCGACTACGAGGCTGCCGGCAAGACGATCCTGTGCGAAACCGGGGGGGCCGATTCGGCACTCGCCGTCTGTAACACGATCGACAGCACGGCCGCGCTCACCGATACGATAGCGGAACAGGGGGCAGTCGTCGACGTGGGCCACCACCTCACAGAGACACTCAAAACCGAGCCGATCGACGGACACGGAGCTCCAGACGAGGGAATCAGCGATGAATCGACCGCCGCGGGAATCGACGTAGACGCGCTCGTCGAACGCGTCGAACAAGCTCTCGACCCGGACGAACACGCGCTGGTCCACCTCTCGACCCGGCTCCGTCCCCTGGACCGGCTCGCGCTGATCGAGGCGACGAAGCGCCTCACTGAACGGTCCGTCCCCATCGTGGCGGTGTCGACGCAACTCATTGAAGCCGGCGTCGACATCAGCTTCGACCGGGTGTACAGGGACATCGCACCGATCGACAGCGTCGTACAGGCGGCGGGCCGGTGTAACCGATCGTTCGAACGTGACCGCGGGACAGTGACTCTCTGGTGGCTGGCGCCCCCGGAAGAGACGACCAAGACCCCGTCACAGGCCGTCTACGACTCTCGTGGTGTGAGTACGATCTCGTTGACTTCGAAGACGCTCGACGCGATCGAGGCCGGCGATGGGACTGTCGCCGAGCGGACGATGACGCGTGATGCCGTCCAGCACTACTACGGCCTCGTCTCCGATCGCAACCCGGGTGATCCGCAGTTCGCTGACTGGGTCAACGAGGCGAACGCCGAAGAACTCGGCGCGCTCTCACTAATCGGCAGGCGGGACAGCGTCGACGTGATCGTCTGCCGGACTGACGCCGATCGAGATCTAGTCGATGCGATGCGAACCGCTCTCGAACGATCCGACTACGACGAGTTCGAGACACACAGGGAGGAGGCTAAAGACATCACCGTCTCGCTCCCGATCTACAGCCGGGATTCGACCGAAGCCGAGACGGTCGCCGACCTCGGTCGGCTTCGTGACACCGAACTCCGTGTTCTTGAACGGCCACAGAGTAAGACCTACTTCGACGAGACGAACGGCCTCGCAGTCGAAGGGCCGTCCGTCGACGACCGGTTCCTATGACCGACCAATCGTCCGATCCAGTCGATCGGTTTCTCGCCGCGGCCAGAGACGAGACCCAGGAGCTACCGTTTCGCCTCACCGGAGTGATGTTTCAGTATTACGTCGTCTGCGAGCGGGAGCTCTGGTTCCTCAGCCGCGATGTGGAGATCGACCGTGACACACCCGCGATCGTCCGGGGGAGCGGCGTCGATGACTCCGCCTACTCGGACAGGCGCCGGGATGTACGCGTCGACGGGATCATCGCGATCGACGTTCTGGATAGCGGCGAGATCCTAGAGGTCAAGCCCTCGTCATCGATGACCGAACCGGCGCGGTTGCAGCTGCTGTTCTACCTCTGGTACCTCGATCGGGTCACCGGCGTCGAAAAAACGGGCGTCCTGGCCCATCCGACAGAGAAACGACGCGAGACGGTCGAGCTGACGCCGGAGTCCAGTGCCGAAGTCGAATCGGCCATCCGTGGGATCCGCGAAGTCGTCACCGCAGAATCACCACCACCGGCCGAAGAGAAGCCGGTCTGTGACTCGTGTGCCTACCACGACTTCTGCTGGAGCTGTTAAGTATGAACGACAACTACCACGTGTTTTCCAACGGACGGATCGAACGCCAGGACGATACGGTGCGTGTCGTCACCGAGGATGGCGAAAAAAAGTACCTTCCAGTCGAGAATGCCGAGGCGATCTTCCTCCACGGACAGATCGAGTACAATACTCGATTCGTCTCGTTCCTCAATCAGGAGGGTGTCGCCGTTCACGTCTTTGGATGGCACGACCACTACGCCGGGTCGATTATGCCCAAGCGAGGCCAGACCTCCGGCCAAACAGTCGTGGACCAAGTCCGGGCCTACGAAGATCCCGAGCACCGGCTCAAACTGGCGAAGGCGTTCGTCGACGGCAGTATCCACAATATGCGCGCGAACGTCGTGTACTACGACGGGCGTGGATACGAGTTTAAGCAGATTTTGACGGAACTGGAGGACGCGCGGGCATCGCTGGACGAGGTGGACACTATCGACGAGACAATGGGTGCCGAAGCGCGTGCCCGGAAAGCGTACTATTCAGCCTTCGACGAGATCCTTCCCGAGGGGTTCGTTTTCGGTGGCCGTCAGTACAACCCACCGAATAACGAGGTCAATAGTTTGATTTCGTTTGGCAACTCGCTGGTCTATGCCAATGTCGTCTCGGCAATCCGAGCGACGGCACTGGACCCGACGATCAGTTACCTCCACGAACCTGGAGAACGGCGGTACTCGCTGGCGCTGGACATCGCGGACCTGTTCAAACCGCTGCTCGCCGATCGGGTCATCTTCAGACTCGTCAACCGCGGCCAACTAACCACCGACGACTTCGAGGACGAAATGAACTCCTGTCTCTTGAACGAGAGCGGCCGAAAGACCTACTCGAAAGCATACGAGGAAACGCTTGACGAGACGATCGACCACCCAGAATTGGGCAAGAAGGTGAGTTACCAGTATCTCCTCCGTGTCGAGGCGTACAAATTGAAAAAGCACCTCCTGACCGGCGAGGAATATGTCCCCTTCCAACGGTGGTGGTGAGTGTGGTCTACGTGGTCGTCGTCTACGATATGGAAGCAGATCGAACGCATAAGATGCTGAAATTCCTCCGTCGATACCTCACACACGTACAAAACTCCGTGCTCGAAGGAGACGTGACCGAGGGCGACCTCGAACAAATCCGATCCGGCGTCGACGATCTTCTCAACCCCGGAGAATCGACGATTATCTACTGCGTCTCCTCCGAGAAGATGGT
>JAQCNK010000087.1 GCA_028275075.1 Haloarcula sp.
CTCATCGCAACGGAACTGCACCCCCGTGTCGAGGACGACACACTCGTGGTCGAAGCCGGTCGCCAGTGGCTCCACTGGAAGGGTAGATACGTTCCCCTGCCCGGCGCGATGGCCGCTGGCGTCGAGGTGCGTGACCGTTACGACGAGGCCGGCGAGCGGTACCACGTGCTGGCGACCGTCGAGAACCCACTCGCGGGCCACATCCTCAGCTACCGCGGCACGTTCACCCAGGCTGACGAGGACCGCGGCGACCACGATGTCACACAGCTCAAACCGATGGCTCGGCTCCCGAACCTCCCACCTACATGAGCACCCCCACGCGGGACACAATCCCGCCCCGCGACGCCGTTCCCGCCGTCAACGATATTGCCGTCCCCGACGCCAGCGCCGCCTTCGGCGCCACAGTCTGGACTGTCGCGGTGTTTGCCGGGACGCTCGGAACAGTCCCAAGAGCACTGGCGCTGGCGCCCCTCGTGCTCGTCCCGCTCGGTGTCGGCATGGCCGGCCAGCGTCCGTTTCCTGGCCTTGCCGGCCAGTGTCTGCGCGCAGCGGTGTGGTGCCAGCCCGTCGGCGCCCTGGGCTTTACCGCGTCGCTTGCGCTCTCTGTCGACGGCGTCACGGCCGCCGCGCTCGCTGCCCCGTGGCTGCTCGTCACTGGCCTACTCGGACTCGCTGCGCTCTTTCGAACGCTCGACCGCGGCGAGGTCGCCCTGCCCGAGACCGCTATCGACGCCGGCCTCGGATACGTCTCCGTCGGCGCCGTCGCAATGCTGCTCTCCCATCTCGATATCACCTTCTGGTTCAGCCGGACAATCATACTGCTGACCGCCGTCCACTTCCATTACGCTGGCTCGTACTCCCCGTCGTGACGGGTCTGACCGGCCGTAGCGGCGCTCTCGACACCCGCCTGTGGCACTCGCTCGTCGGTGTCATCCTGGCCGGGCCGGCCATCATCGCCATCGGAATCTCTTTCTCGCCACTCGTCGAGATCGTCGCCGTCAGCGGCTTCACGGTCGCTGTAGCGCTGTTTGGCTGGTACGTCTTGCTGCGTATCGCGCCGACCCGTCCCCGCCGGCAGGCCGTCTTGCTCGGCGCGTCGGCGGTTGCACTCCCGGCCTCGATGGCGCTGGCGCTTGGCTACGGCGTCGCGACTTTTTCGGGGATCCCCCTCGGGCTGGACATCGCTACGATGGTCACCCTCCACGGCTCGCTCAACGCCTTCGGCTTCGCACTGTGCGGGCTGGTTGGGTGGCGGCTCGCCGCTCCGTGAGAACGTGGACGGATCGCTACTGTTCTGCCGCTTCTGGTTCCAGCCGATACCGAATCGTCGACTCACCGGCAAACTTCGGTCCCGACCCAGAATTGGTAAAGCCGGTAGCCTCGGCGGCGGCCTCGGCCTCGGCCTGGTCGGCTGTCACCAGCAACTCCACGACCATGTGCTCCCCTTTGGCAAACGTTATAGGCTCTTCGAGCAACTGCTCGCAGATCGACGCCGGCCCGGCGAGTTGTGTCACATGGACCGTCCCCCGTTTGGCGTCGTAGCTGACGAAGCCCACAACGTCGTCCCCCTCTGTCGCCACCCGGACGGTCCGGTCATGGACCAGATTGCGCATCACATCCGGCGGGCTATCCGCGAGTTCGGCGAGACGCCCGGAGTCGGCTTCGACGGCGTCACGTATCTCCATGCATGACACTGTGTGCCCCACATAGATAAACGGTATGTCGATAAGTCGCATGACTACCCGGGGCAAGGCAGATGAACACAGTTATCCCGAGCGACGGCAAAGCCGCGGGCATGACTCACGGACTCGCTGGACAGGTGGAACCATGCGCGTAGTCGCGAAGTTCGGCGGCACCAGTCTCGGCAGCGGCGACCGAAT
>JAQCNK010000089.1 GCA_028275075.1 Haloarcula sp.
GTGGCGACAGTGATCGTGCTGGCGGTCTCCGTGGGCGATTACTACCGCGACCGGATTCGTCGGGCCGCCGCGGGGCGGCTGACGGGCCTGACCAGCCAGCGGGTCGAGCGGGCCCGTCTGCGGACCGCTACCGGGACCGAGACGGTCGCCGTCGACGCGCTGTCGCCCGGCGACGAGGTGGTCGTCGGCGACGGCGAGCGCGTCCCCGTCGACGGGTATGTAACCGAGGGGACCGCGGGCATCGACGAGTCGCTGGTGACCGGCGAGTCGCTGCCGGTCAGGAAGGCGCCGGGCGACGAGGTTGTCGGCGGGGCGGCGGTGACTGAGGGTGAGGTGGTCGTCCGGGTCGGCCCCGAGGCCGAGAGCACCGTCGACCGACTCACAGAGCACCTCTGGCGTGTTCAGAGCAAGCGCGGCGGCGTCCAGCGACTCGTTGACCGGATCGCGGCCGTCTTTGTGCCGTTCGTTGTCGGCCTAGCCGTCCTCGCGGGGGCTGGACACCTGCTCGGCGGAGCCACCCCGACCGACGCGTTGCTGACCGGGCTGGCGGTGCTGGTGGTATCCTGTCCCTGTGCGCTCGGCTTGGCGACGCCGCTGGCG
This sequence comes from Haloarcula sp., assembly GCA_028275075.1. Lineage (GTDB taxonomy): Archaea > Halobacteriota > Halobacteria > Halobacteriales > Haloarculaceae > Haloarcula. The sequence goes on from JAQCNK010000089.1 coordinate 601, forward strand.
ACGGCCGCCGGGGTCCGTGCGGCGCTGGACGAGGGGATCGTCGTCACAGATGGGTCCGTCTTCGAGACTGCCAGCGAGGTCGACGTGGTCGCACTCGATAAAACTGGAACGCTCACGACTGGTGAGATGGAACTGGTGGAGCGACCCGACGACGACGCGCTGTGGCGGGCCGCGGCCGTCGAGCAGTTCGCCGACCACCCGTTGGCGTCGGCTATAGTAGCGGCCGCGAAGGCAGACGACGCGGGCGTCGAAGCGGCCGCGCAGGCAGACGACGCGGGCGTCGAAGCGACCGCGCAGGCAGACGACGCGGGCGTCGAAGCGACCGCGCAAGCGGACACTGTAACTACCCCCGATTCGGCGTACACCGTCGAGAACGTCGAGCACCACCCCGGCCGGGGTGTGAGTGCCTGGGTCAAAGCAGCTACCCGAGCGGACGAAGCGGCCGCCGACGGGGAGTACGTCGTCGTCGGGACACCCGCACTGCTGACCGAGCGGGGAGTCGTGGTTCCGTCGGCGCTGCGGCGCCAGTGCGAGCGGGCCCGCACAGACGGGCGAATACCCGCGCTTGTAGGCTGGGGCGGGCGCGCCCGCGACATAGTGGTTGGCGGCGACCGGATGCGCGAGGGGTGGGGACAGGTCGTCGAAGCGCTGTCGCCCCGCGAGGTCGTCGTGGTCACCGGCGATGGGCAGGCGGCCGCCGAACCGTTCAAGCGCCACGACGCGGTCGACGAGGTGTTCGCGGGCGTCCCGCCGGACGCGAAGGCCGAAGTGGTCGAGCGACTGCAGAGTCGGGGCACCGTCGCGATGGTCGGAGACGGCACGAACGACGCGCCGGCACTGGGAACGGCCGATCTCGGCATCTCGCTTTCCTCTGGGACAGCGCTCGCGGCTGACGCCGCCGACGCCGTCGTGACGACCGGCGACCTCGGCGCGATCCCCCGGGTGTTCGACCTGACGACCCGGACCCGACGACGCATCCGCGAGAACCTCGCGTGGGCGTTCTGTTACAACGCCGTGGCGCTGCCGCTTGCGCTCGCTGGCCTGTTGAACCCGCTCCTTGCCGCACTGGCGATGACCGCGTCAAGTTTGCTCGTGGTGGCCAACTCCGCGCGGTCGCTGGGCGATGCGGTGGCCCCGGACGACGCCACAGTTGACTGATATCGGCCGTCCGTTTTTGTACGTCCCAAGCCTACTGGTGGCCGATGACCGAGCAAGCGACGTTTGCCGGTGGGTGTTTCTGGTGTACCGAATCCGTCTTCAAGCAGGTCGAGGGCGTCGAAAATGTCGTCTCGGGTTACGCCGGGGGCCACGTCGAGAACCCCAGTTACGAGGCTGTCTGTCGAGAGGAGACGGGCCACGCCGAGTGCGTTCAGCTAACCTTCGACCCCGAGGTGGTGAGCTTCGAGGATCTCCTTGCAGTGTTTTTCACGACGCACACGCCGACGACGCGTAACCGGGAAGGCAACGATGTTGGGACCCAGTACCGCTCGGCGGTGTTCTACCACGACGAGAGCCAGCACGAGACTGTCGAGGCATTTATTACGGAGATTCAGCCAGGCTACGACGACGACATCGTCACCGAGGTCGAGCCCCTGGAGACGTTCTACCGCGCCGAAGAGTACCATCAGGACTATTTCGAGAACAACCCCAACCAGGGGTACTGCCAGCTGACAATTCCGCCGAAACTCGATAAGCTGCGTGAAAAACACGCCGAGCTGCTGGCATAAACAGTCGAAGTCTCTTTGACAGGGACACGTGAAAGGGACGTATGGCAGACGATGCTATCGACGAGGTCGACCAGGCTATCCTCCACGCGCTCCAAGAGGACGCTCGGAACATCTCGTCGGGTGACATCGCGGAACGGACCGGTACGTCGGGGAGTACGGTCCGGAAACGAATCCAGCGCCTCGAAAGTGACGAGGTGATCAAGGGGTACAGCGCCGAGATAGATTACCAGAAGTCCGGCTACCCGCTCCGAATGCTGCTGTTCTGTACCGCGCCGATTCCCGTGCGGGGCGAGCAGATTCCGGATATCCTCGACATCGATGGCGTCGTCTCGGTCCAAGAGCTTGTCACCGGCGAGCGGAACCTGCTGGTGACTGTCGTCGGCGAGACTGACAGCGATATCACCCCGGTCGCCCAGGAACTGCTCGATCTGGATTTGACCGTCGTCGACGAGGTGCTAGTCCGGAGTCACGAGACGACGCTGTTTGGCGAATTTGAGAGCGAATAGCCTGTTGGGGCTGATCTAGACGGCATTTGGGCTTTGACAGCCGTAGTGGTATCCGCGGTCACTGCGCGGATATCCATCTTAGGACTATAATGTTCTTTAATACCCTTGTCCACGAACAGGCTGGTAAAATAGAAGGTTTTAATAACCGCTCTGTTCGTTGTTTCGGTGAGCGCCGGCCGCGGCTCCATCAACTGCCGTCATAGTTGCGGCCGGAAGATAACACAACGATGGGAGACGAAACACAGCGAACGACGGTCGGACCGCTTCCGAGCGGCATAGGGCAGCAAGCATCACGTACGCCGAACGCCCTGACCCGAGCCGCCTGGCTCCTCTGGGGCCTGAGCGTGGTCGCGCTGGGTGGCCGAGTGCTGACGGGCTGGTCGCCCGAACCGGGCGGCCTGATCGCCGTCGACGGGCTCACCGTCTTGATGTGGACGGTCGT
>JAQCNK010000092.1 GCA_028275075.1 Haloarcula sp.
ACGAACTGCAAGCAGGAGGAGGGGATCGACGAGGTGCTCGACCACGTCCGAGAGGGGGTGCTGTTCGCCTGATGGCGGCCGACATACCGGAGACGCGGGCCGACGACTTCGAACGGGACGCGTCGTCTCCACACCCAGCCTTTGACGACTACGCTGCCGAGTCGATCCCGCAAGCTTCCGTCGGTGCCCCGGGGAAAGACGGTGTGCTGGAACTGCATTTCGCCCCGACAGCGGGCGGAACGACGCTCGTACACGACTACGCGACGGTCCCGTTCCACGTTTCCGGAACGCTGGGACACGATCCACACCCAGACGCCGACACGGTCTTCCTGCAGTCACCGACCGGCGGTATCGCACAGGGCGACCGCCATGATATCGATATCCGTGTCGCGGGCGACGCCATCGCCCACGTCTCGACACAGAGTTCGACGAAGGTCCAGTCGATGAACCGAAACTACGCGGCGAGCCAGACGTCGCTCTCAGTCGGTCCCGGCGGCCACTTAGACTACGTCCCGGAGCCGACGATACTCCACGCCGACGCGCGCTACTACCAGGACCTGACGCTGTCGCTTGCGGACGGCGCGACGGCGGTGCTTGGCGATGTCGTCGTTCCGGGACGTCTCGCCCGTGGAGAGCGCTTCGACTTCGAGCGGTATCTCGGTCGAGTGCGCGGCTTGGGGCCGGACGGGCTGTTGTTCGAGGACGCTACCCACCTCGCGCCCGCGGATCGGGACCCTACTGTCCCGGGTGCTCTCGGGGAGTTCACTGTCTACGGGACGCTCTTTGTCGTCGCGCCCGACGCCGACACGGCGGCGCTCTCGGACGACCTCCACGCAGCCGTCGCCGACGCGGACGCCCGCGCCGGAGCGAGCGAACTGCCAAACGGTGCCGGGGTCTCCGTCCGGGCGCTCGGTGACCGCGCAGAAACCGTCGAAGCGGCGCTGCTTGCCGCCTGGGATACGGCCCGCAAGCAGCTACTGGACGCCCCCGCGCCGTCCGGGAGGAAGTACTGATGCTGGTCGCCGACAGCTACGTCGGCCACCGTAGCGACGCGACCGTGGCCGACCGACTCGCGGACGCCGACCCGGTGACCGTTGTGCTGGACGACACCGACCGGCGGCGTTCGCGGGTGCGAGCGGAGACGACCGCCGGCGAAGATGTCGGGATCGTCGTCGCCCGCGACCTCGCCGACGGCGACGTGCTTGCGACGGAAGACGGGACGCTCGTCCTCGTGGAACTGGCCGCCGTCGACGCGCTTGTGCTCGAACTGGCCGACGCCGACGTTTCCGTCGCGGCGGCCTTGGAACTGGGCCATGCCCTGGGGAATCGCCACTGGAACCTCGCGCTCCGTGGCGACGAGGCGCTGTTCCCGGTTCCGGACACCCGCGAGCGAATGGCGGCGACAGTAACAGAACTGCTCCCCGACGGCGTCGAGACGCGGTTTGAAATGGTGTCGCCGACGACGTTCGATGACGCAGACGACGGCCCCGAGCACGACCACCCCCACTCACACGACGAGGGAGGTCACGACCACACTCACGATGGGGATGGCCACGCCCACAGTCACGACGGGGACGCCAACCACACCCACGCACAGGGTGTCCACACGACGGACGGAGGGAACCGATGAGCGACGACGCGGCGCTTGCGGCGTTTCGGCTCGCCGACTCCTTCCTCCCCGTGGGGACGTACACTGCCTCATACGGACTCGAACAGTTCGCGGCCGACGACCGCGTGGTCGACGCTGACGATCTCGACTCGCTGTTAGAGACGTACCTCCGGCGGCAGATCGGCCCGGCCGACCTCGTCGCCCTCCGGGCGGCCCACGCCGGCGCTCGCGACGGTGATCTCGACGCGGTCTGTGCCGCTGACCGCCGGCTGGCGGCGGTAACACTCGCAGCGGAGTTCCGCGAGAGCGCTGAGCAGTCGGGCCAACGGCTACTCTCCCTGCAGTCGGACCTCCGTGATGACGAGCTACTCGCGGGCTACGCAGAGCGCGTCGACAGCGGTGCTGCACCGGGCAACTACGCCGTCGTTCTGGGCTTGACCGCCGGCCTGGCCGGTATCGGCGAACGCCGAGCCTGCCTGCTGTGCTGTCACGGCTTTGCCACCGGGCTGTTGGGTGCCGCACAGCGGCTCCTCTCGCTCGGTCACACGGACGCCCAGCGGATTCTCGACGGGCTCCGGCCGGTGATGACCGACGTTGTCGACGACAGTGCCGACCGCTCGCTCGACGGAATGACCCCGTTCGCGCCGCTGGTCGACGTGCTCGCGGCCGAGCACGAGCGCGCACAGCGGCGGCTGTTCGCGAGCTAATCGGCCCCGCCGTGCCGGACTGCTCATGCAGTCGGACTCGGCTACTTCAATCTACCGTGCTCGTGCAGCAGTCTCGCGGTTGCAAGTCGGCTTCTTGATAGTATGGCGCGCAGTT
>JAQCNK010000102.1 GCA_028275075.1 Haloarcula sp.
TTGCACTGGCCGGCTGTACCCAGGGCGAAGACACGAGCGAGGGGTTCTCAGGCAGTATCCGTATTACCGGAAGTAGTACCGTCTTCCCGATTTCGCAAGCAGTCAGCGAACTGTTCAAGGAAGACCACCCGGACGTGAGCTTCCAAATCAGCCCGGACGGTAGCTCCGCTGGGTTCTCGAACTTCTTCATCCCGGGTGAGTCGGACCTCAACAACGCCAGCCGACCGATCACCGAAAGCGAGAAAGAGACGATCGCCGACAAGGACTTCGAGGCCCTCGAGTTCCAGCTCGCACAGGACGCACTTGCGGTCGTCGTCAACAACGAGAACGATTGGCTCGGGGACGGACTGACCTTCGAGCAGCTCGAAGCCATCTGGACGCCCGACAACAAGGCCACGCAGTGGTCGGATGTCAACGATAGCTGGCCGGACGAAGATATCGAACTCTACGGACCGGCGACGACCTCAGGGACGTTCGACTACTTCACTGAGGAGATACTGGGCGAGAAGGGGCGGATTCGAAGCGACTTCCAGGGCACCGAGCAGGACAACACCATCGCATCGGGTGTCAAGGGGAGCAAGTACGCGATAGGATATCTCCCGTTCCACTACTACACCAAGAACTCCGGGGACACCCAGGCAGTTGCACTTTCGGAGTCCGGCGACAACTACGTCGAACCGAGTCTCGATGCGGCCTCCAGTGGCGAGTATCCGTTTGCCCGCCCCCTGTTCACCTACGCGAACAGTACGAAACTCGAGAACAACGAGCACGTCCAGGCGTTCCTCCAGTTCCTCATCGAGAAATCGGGTGACAAATCGCTTATCGCCGACGAGATCGGCTACGTCCAGAATTCGGACGAGAAGGTCCAGAGCGATCTGGATACGCTCAAAGAGTACACTGGCGGTAGCCTGCCACTGACGAGCACCTAACCTGAGCGCAATCCGCTATCTATATTCGTCTATAACCACCACGCCAATTCAGGAAATGAGCGACAGAGAGATGACCACCCTCCAGCGCGACGGGGTCGCCGTCACGAAAGAGCGGCTGTACCGTCTGTTGCTGGCCGGATGTGCGGCCCTGACGCTGGCTGTAACGAGCGGGATAATCATCGCGCTTCTCGGCGGGACCGTCTCGTTCTTCAGTGAGGTGTCTATCGTCGCGTACCTGACCGGGACCGAGTGGAGCCCGGTAATCAATGGCAAATTCGGTGTGTTGCCGCTGCTAAGCGGCACCCTGGTTATCACCGTCGTTTCGGCGGTCGTCGCACTCCCCATCGGGCTCTCGATTGCAGTCTATCTCAGCGAGTACGCGACGCCGAAGGTCAGGTCGGTGCTCAAACCAGCCCTGGAGATACTGGCCGCGATACCGACTGTGGTCTATGGCTACTTCGCGCTCGTCTATGTCACGCCGTTCCTCGACGATGTGCTTCCCCTCGATTTCGGAACGTTTAACGCACTTTCTGCCGGTGTCGCCGTCGGCCTCGTCATTATCCCGATGGTCTCTTCTATCAGCGAGGACGCGATCAGTTCGGTTCCCGACAGCCTCCGGAACGCTGCCTATGGCCTCGGGTCGACGAAGTTTGACGTCTCGACGAAAGTGGTCGTCCCTGCTGCGACCTCCGGTATCGTCTCCTCGTACGTCCTCGCACTCTCACGGGCGATCGGTGAGACGATGATTGTCGTGATTGCTGCCGGGCTGAGTCCCAAGATGCCGTTCTTCCCTGACGTCCTCAAGAACCTGACCAATTCTGTCCAGACGATTACGTCCGGGATAGTTCAGGTCGCGGGCGCGGAGAACGCATCGGGCGTCTTGCTCAATGCCATGTTCGCCCTCGGTATGACGTTGTTCGTCCTGACACTCACCATGAACATATTGGCAGAGGCAGTGCGACGGCGCTATCGGGAGGAGTACAGCTGATGGCCGCGGAGACAGACCCCACGTTCGATGGCGGGTCAGAACTCCGGCGGCGCAAACTGCTCGGGCAGGTCTTCGAGGGGGTGCTCGTCGCGTCCACGCTCGTCGGCGTGCTGGCGCTGGTGGCCCTGTTCGTGCTTATCGGTAACGACGCGCTCGGCCCGGCCGAGGCCGACGCGTCCTGGTTCCTCCTGTACTTCGTGACACTGGTCGCACCGACCAGCGTGTACACACTGTTGGTCCGCCGCGACGAGGTCGCCTCGTCGATAAACGGACTGTCCTTTGCGACCGTCTTCGGTTCGCTCATTGGCTCCGCAGTCGTCTACGTTGTCGTTGATTCCGTCCGGCCACACGACGTCGCTATCTATCTCGTGGTCGGGTCGCTGTTCCCGGCTCTCGTACTCGCCTACAATCGTATTACCGGGGGGAGTCACTACACCGGACCAGCGCTCCCGGTGTCGATCCTCTTCGGGCTCGTGAGTGCGCGAATACTGTATCCATTCATAATCCCGGTAATCTCTATCGTCGCCGACTGGATACTGTTCGTCGTCGTGGTGACGGGTCCCGTCGCTGCGGGGCTCGGATTGTTCGTCACGTCGCGCTGGTCACGTCGGTACGGGGCCGTAACTGCGGTGGCAGTCCTCGGTGCCACACTGGCGACCGCTGGCGTCGCTATCACGCAGGGTATCGACCCGGCGCTGTCGGTGGTACTGGTCTCCGTTGTGGCCGGGCCGGTAGCTGTGGTCTCGCTCGATACGTTCAAGCGACGGGAGACCGGCCGGTACGGGCTTCTCGGCCCCTGGCTCCTCATCGGTGGCATCGTCGCCGGTGCGTGGCTGGAACGGCAGCTCGGTATCGAGGGACTCGAGACGTGGCTGACACCGACGCTACTGCTCAACTCGTGGTCGAGCTTCCGCCCCGAACAGGCCGGCATATATCCACAGCTGGTCGGCTCAGTTCTGGTCGTCGGGACGATGGCGGTGCTCTCGTTCCCTGTCGGTGTCGGTGCCGCGATATACCTAGAAGAGTACGCCCCGTCGACGGGCTGGCGCGGTCGGCTGGCGACAGCGCTTGACGTCAATATCTCGAACCTCGCCGGTGTCCCGTCGGTCGTCTACGGGCTGCTCGGACTGGCGCTGTTCCAGAACTTCTTCGGCGTCGCCCCGTGGCTCCCCCGGGCGCTCGGACTCAAACCGTCGCTCGTGATTGCCGCTGCAGCCACGCTCGGGCTCCTCATCCTCCCGATCGTAATCGTCTCCTCACAGGAGGCGCTCCGGTCGGTCCCGGACGAACTCCGGCAGGGGTCCTATGGCTTGGGTGCGAGCCGGTGGCAGACGATTCGGAACGTCGTGTTGCCGGAAGCGGTACCAGGTATCCTCACCGGGATGATACTGGCGCTTGGCAGAGCTATCGGCGAAACCGCGCCGCTGGTAATCATCGGTGTCGCGACGACGACGTACTCCGCACCCGAAGGGGTGTTCGGGAGCGCGGCCGCGCTGCCGCTACAGATATTCGCCTCAGCTGCCAACTCTATCCCTGAGTACAGGACCGGTGTGGTCGCGGCTGCCTCAGTGATACTGCTGGCGACGATGCTGATAATGAATTCGACGGCCATCCTAATCCGGAATCGATACGAAAATAACTGAACCAACCATGAGTGAAACTAATATGAGCGAACAGACAGAGACGACATCCTCGACGGCGGCACAACGCCCCGAGGTGAACACCGAGTCCTCGGGCGGCCAGTTCGAGGGCAAGACCGTCCTCGAGTCCCGTGACCTCGACGTGTACTATGGCGAGACACAGGCGTTGCAGGACGTTTCGCTCCAGATACCGGAAAAACAGGTTACGGCGATGATCGGCCCGTCGGGCTGTGGGAAGTCTACCTTCCTCCGGTGTCTCAACCGGATGAACGATCTTGTCGACACCGCCCACATCGAGGGCGACGTGTTCTTCAACGGGAAGAACATCTACGCCGACGACGTCGAGTCGGTCGCGCTCCGGCGACGTATCGGGATGGTGTTCCAGCATCCCAACCCCTTCCCCAAAACTATCTACGACAACGTCGCGTACGGCCTCCGCGTCCAGAACAACGAAGTCACCGACGATATCATCGAGGACTCGCTCCGCCGAGCAGCACTCTGGGACGAGGTCAAAGACCAACTCGACACGTCGGCTCTGGACCTCTCCGGCGGACAACAGCAACGTCTCTGTATCGCCCGCGCCATCGCCGTCGACCCGGATGTCATCCTGATGGACGAGCCGGCCTCCGCGCTCGACCCCATCGCGACATCCAAGATCGAGGACCTCATCGAGGAACTCGCCGAGGAGTACACTGTCGTCATCGTCACGCACAATATGCAACAGGCCGCCCGCATCTCTGACAAGACGGCTGTCTTCCTCACCGGTGGGGAGCTGGTGGAGTTCGACGACACCAACAAGATTTTCGAGAACCCCGAAAACCAGCGCGTCGAGGATTACATCACCGGGAAGTTCGGCTAACTTTCGCATACTACCATTTGAAACGACTCACACACCGACCGCACGACAGCAGTGCGGCCAGATGTGCACTAACGTTCAATAGCTATACGGGTCGACAGAAGCCCTGATAGATATTCGCCGGGGTCTGGCGAGCCGAATTCTATCAATCGTTCTGTCGACCCGTATACTGTAGCGTCGCCGTCGCTTGCTGTTCTCCACGCATACCATCGCATAACACTCTCTGTAATCGACGCCGCATCGAATTTAAATAGCCGAAGCAGAATAGATAGGTAGTACACAACAGATGCCCGACGATGTCTTTGAACGTATTTTTGAAACGACGGCGGCCGGAATTGCGATACATGAACCGAATACAGCACGCCTGAAACACGTCAATACTGCCTACGCTGATGCGTTCGGGTATTCCCCATCAGAACTCGAAGGTTCGGTACTTACAGATCTTGCCACAAATGGGCAAACAGCAGTTTCAGCAGCTACTGAACGTGCTCTCCATGACGAGCCAGAAGAGGTCGAACTGCTCATTTCTGACGACAATTCGACAGTACAACTAACCCTCGAACTTGCTAACGTCTCCGTCGATGGTCAGTCGCGACTGCTGTCAACAGTCCGCTCAGCGACGGAATACGAATCCCAGACAGCACTTGAACCCTCGGAACGGCGGTTGGAAGTCGCTTTAAGAGGAACCGACACGGGTGTTTGGGAATGGAACCTGACAACTGATGAGGTTATCTGGACAGAGAGTATGGAACAACTGTTCGGAATAGAACCCGGAACCTTCCCTGGTACCTACGAAGCTTTCACCGAGTATATCCACCCCGAGGACCTCCCGGAGGTACAGCGTGCTGTCGAAACCGCAGTTGAAGAAGGCACACGGTTACAGACTGAATATCGCATCGAGCGCGACGATGGCTCTCGGCGGTGGGTACACGCCCGTGGCGAACTCAATGAGACAGCGGATGGACCGGGGCGTATGACCGGTATTGTGACCGATATTACCGATCGGAAACGGGGTGAGATGGCGCTCCGTCAACAGGAACACCATTACAAAAAATTAGTTGAACGGCTTCCCGAAGCACACTACACAATCAATGAGCGGTGGGAAATAACGTTCTGCAATGCGGCGGTTGCAGACCGCCTCGGGATGTCTGTTGAAGATATCGAGGGGAACCAACTGTGGGACGTGCAACCGGGAGCCAAGGGCACTGTCGTCGAGAGCAGCTTTCGCAACGTGATGGAGACCGGTGAACCGGTCAACTTCCAGTACGAGTACGGTGACAATATGGTTCGTATCCAAGCATATCCGTACAAGGACGGTGTTGCCGCCGTCTCGACCGACATCTCTGATCAGCGGGAAGCACTGTTACATATTCTCGACAACACACCGATTATGCTGTATCGGTTTGACAGCGATGGGATCTTTCAGGACGTGCGTGGTCAGATCGTGTCGCGGCTCGGCATTGAACCGGCTGACATCCTCGGCGAATCCATCTTCGAAGTGTATGCCGGCCATGAGGATATTATCACTGCCGCGCGGCGCGCTCTCAATGGCGAATCGTTCCGGCATACAATCACGCTCGGCAATGTAATGCTCGAAACAAACTACACCCCCGTGTACGAGGATGGCGAGGTAACAAGTGTTATCGGGGTCTCGATGGACGTAACCGAAACACACCAACAGCGTGAGCGAATGGAGTTTTTCCACTCGATTCTTCGCCACGACGTGCTGAACGGCATGACTGTTATCAAAATGCGCGGACAGCTACTTGCCAACGAACTCGAAGGAGACCAGCAGCGACATGCCCAGACGATCGTTGACTATTGTGACACGACGACAGAGGTCACACAACGTGTCCGGAGAGTTATTGAGACGCTCACAACGCCTGACGAGGAGCAAGCGCTGGCACCAGTTGATGTCGCAGCAATACTGAAGCGAAAACACGCACAGCTGGCCAACGCGTATCCCAACGTAGAGTTCGCCACGAGTATTCCGGCTAATATCAGCGTTAAGGCAGATGAACTGTTAGCGGATGTGCTCGGAAATATCCTCACAAACAGTATCGAACACAACGACCCCGAGACACTACATGTTGACATCTCCGTTGAGTGCACCGGCGATACGGTCCAGATACGTATTGCTGACGACGGCGTTGGCATCACAGATGAACGGAAAGAAACAGTGTTTCGGCGTGGTGAGACCTCTCACGCCAAGGAAACAGGTTCCGGATTCGGTCTCTTCTTTGTCGACGTTATGATAGAGAAGTACGGCGGAACGATCTGGGTCAGAGACAGTGCATCCGGTGGTGCGTGTTTTGATATCGAACTCTCTGCAGCGGCCGAGAGCTACCCACAGTAAGTATAATGCGCCGTCCTAACGAACTGTAGGGTACCAGATGACAGAACAGGGAAAGCCGGTCGTGCTCATCGCCGAGGACGAACAGTCAGTGGCGGAGGGGTACGAACTTTGGCTCGGCGATCAGTACGAGACCAGATTGGCTTCCGACGGCCAGGAAGCACTCGATATTGTCGACGACACTGTGGATGTAGTCCTCTTAGATCGGATGATGCCGGAACGATCCGGAAAAGAGGTGCTGAGGATCATCCGCGAGGAGGGTATCGACTGTCGCGTCGCGATGGTGACTGCGGTTGAACCGGACTTCGACGTGATAGAAATGGGGTTTGACGCATACATAACGAAACCTCCCGAACGCCAGGAGCTGTTTGACACGATCGACCAGCTATTAAACCGGGCGACGGTCAGTGACGCGTTTCAGACGTACTACTCCTTGATGGCACGAAAGGGGGTAATTCAAACCCAAAAGACCGACGCGGAACTCGCCGACAACGAGGACTATCAGGAACTGCTTGATCGTATCGAGACGATGCGTGAGACAGTCAATGACGGACTCGGTGATATGGAGTCGGAGATTGGGTTCGTCAGCGCTGTCCGGGAAGTTGAAGGGGAAATGGATAGCGACGACGATACTGAACTGGATGCAACTGATGATTCCGACTTGGAGGGCGGGACCCAATGAACGACCCCTACGACGTGAGTGGGGTCTTTCCGGACGGGACGCTGACCGAACTACCCGCTGGAACGAACGTGGCAATCGTTGGCCCGTCGATGATTGGCAAGCGCAAACTGGCGCTGCGGTTGCTTGCAGCCGGGTACGAGACCGGTGACGGGATTCTGTGTATCACCACCGACAGCGCAAAGACTGTCTGTGAAGACCTCGAAGCGTACGTCGACACCCTGGACCGTAACAGAATCGGGGTCGTTGACACGTCTGGGAGTGATGGGCAGGACCTCCTCGACGTAACTATCGAAACCGTCTCATCACCGAGCGATCTGACGGGAATTAGTATCGGAACATCGAAACTGTTCAAGCATTTCGAATCGCGAGGGATTTCGGACATTCGATACGGACTCATCTCAGTCTCGACACTGCTGCAGTATCTCGACAGTCAAACAGTGTTTCAATTCCTCCACGTGTACACCAAACGCATCGGAGACACTGGTGGACTCGGTATCTACACGCTCAATAATGCCAGTCATGACCCGCAAGTTATCAACACTATAACTGGTGAATTCGATGCGTTAATCGAACTTCAGGAGGTAGAAAGCGGTGACGTGGAGTTCCGAGTTCGAGGGTTAGACCAACGAGCGACAGCCTGGAATACGCTTCCACCGGCCGATGACTGATACGGATTACTGGCGCTATTTAGCCGCTCCCTCCGGGGCGGTGCATATCGGCAAGTCGACACACCACTCACTATTTCTGGGGCGGACGCGCTCGTTGCAACGCCACTACCGCGACAACGTCGCCTCGGTGTCGATACCGTAGACGGCTTCGGGTGTCTCAACGTGGGCGATCCGTACGGCGTCTGCTTCGCCCTGCTCCAACAGCCAGCGCACGCGCCGCGGGACCGTTTTCGGTCCGAGTACCGCACCCGGTCGCTCGGTGTCGTCGATGTAGTCGGTCTCCATCAGGAACGGCTCACCCTCCTCGATGGCGATCTCCAGTTCGTCCTTATCAGCCAACACCGACTTCGTCGGCCCTTGCAGCCGACCGCCGGAGTAGTGCTTAACGACCTGCTGACGGTCCATCCCGCGCTGTTCGGCCCACTCGGCGACCTGCTCGAACTCTTCGCCGCCCTCCGTATGCAACTGGACGGCAAACTCCCCGTCGGCGGCCAACTCGAACGCGTGACACATCACCTCGTTCGACGCGTCCCAGACCGCGTCGTCGACCTCGTAATGGGGCCGGCCGGACTTGATCGCCAGCGCCGGCCCGTCGGCGACGTACTCGCTCGCCACGTCCAGCCCAGTCTGCATGATGTCCCGGGCCTCGGCTGGGGTGTAGCCGTCCTCGACGAGCGTCGAGATTAGTGCGGGGTGGACGCCCAGCACTGGCCAGGCCCGGCCCGGAAGCATCTCGGTCGCATCCGAAGCGGCCCCGACCGTGAGATCGAACACCTCGCGGAAGGTCTCTTCGTCGGTCGCCGCGTCGACGAGATGCCACGAGGGCTTGTTCAGTACCAGCAAGTGCGTGCCGCCGTGGTTGGCGAACTCTTCGACGGCCTCAGTATTACGGCCCTGAACGGGGTCGAGATGGAGGTGGTTGTCCAGCACCGGCGTCTGCTCGATATTCATACCTGTAGTCGTGTTTCCGGGACAAAAACGCCACTGCTATCGGGTTCGCTCCGACTCTTGGCTTAGGTCTCACTCTACGTCAGCCGACAGCGAAAGCCCGTCCTGGGCCGCGTTCTGGAGCGCGTCGGATTTCCCATGCTCGCCGGGTGCCAGCGCCACGGTACGGACCCGATTGCGGGCGGCGACCTCCAGTGCGGGCTTGAAATCGGTGTCACGAGAGGCGATCAGCAGTACGTCGATGCGGTCGTTTGTGACGGCCTCCGTCGCGTCGACGGCCAAGCGAACGTCTACGTCGCCGCTGGTAGTGATGACCTCGAACCCGCGCGCTTCGCCGGCCTGCACGAGGCCCGGCGAGGCGTTCTCGTCGAGGTATAGCCGTGTCGCGGCAAGCGGGCCATACGACTCGCCGATGGTTCGGACCTCGTCGAGATCGACATCGAACTCGCTACGCAACACGTTCGGCCCGTCGACGTACAGGCCGACGCGGTCCGCGCTATCGCTGTCGTCGCGAAACCGACTGAGGAAGCTCATACCGCTCTCTCGCTCTCGATTGAATTTAGCTCTGGTGTTTCGACCTGTGTGAATGTAAACCGAATATGGATATATAGAACACTGCGCTTGGACTGGCCGGAC
>JAQCNK010000104.1 GCA_028275075.1 Haloarcula sp.
GCGACGACACCGTGAGCGCCCGACCGGACGGCCAGCCAGTTCTTTCGCGGGCCGACGGTGCCCTCCTGGGCGTCACGCTTGTAGAGGCCGTCCGCCGTGGCGGCGAAGGCTCCGGCCACGTCGGCGACGTCGTGCAGGCCCAGATACGCACAGCCCGGCAGACCGTAGACGCCGTCGGCGGCCGCCACCAAGTCGTCCGAAAGCGCCCACACGTCGGCGAGTTCCCCCATCTCCCACCACTCGCTGTCGTCATAGCGGGCGATACGGCCCTCACCCGCGGCGACCAGCCCATCGGTGTCGTAGCCCACCGCCGTCGCGGGGCCAAAGCCCGTCTCGGCGAAGCCGTCGTCGGTCGAGACCAGCACCGAGTCCTCGGTGGCGACGGCTATCTCACCGTTCGCGCCGGCGATATCGCGGGCCCCACACCGATGGACGAGGCTGAACCGGCCGATCTGCCCGCCGGCAGTCTCGACGCGGGTGACGCCCAGCCCCGACGCCACGTAGGCGTGGGTCTCCGCGCGGGTCTGGCCGTACAGCCGCTTTTCGGACAACGAGATGTCGTCATCGCTCATATAGCTGTCTTGTACGCCTCTACGGTCTCCTCGATGTCCGCCTCGGTGTGGGCATCACAGACAAACTGGGACTCGAACTGGTTGGCCGTGAGGAAGATCCCCTGGTCTTTCATTGCGGGCCAGAACAGCCGCTCCCAGCGCTCGGTTTCGGCGCGTTTCACGTCGTGGCCGTTCTTCGGGCAGTGGTCGTAGCGCGAGCACTCCTCGCGCTGGGTGCAGCCCGCCTCACAGTGGTCCTCGAAGCTCTCGGACTCGCGGTTGTCACCGCTCGTCTGTTCCGACGTGCGTGGCACGTCGCTCGGCGCGTCGCGCGTAAAGATGATTTTGAACATCGAGTCGGTGCCGACGACGGTGTAGGCGGGGGCCTTGTCTTCGAGGATGTCCTGCAGCCCCGACCGTAGCTGTTCGGCAAGCCCGTTGACGTGGCTGTAAACGTCGTTTTCGGCCGCATATCGCAGCGTTTCGAGACCGGCGGCCATCGTCACCGGATGGCCCGAGAAGGTACCCGACTGGAAGACGTTGCCGGCAGGTGTGAACTGCTCGATTATCTCGCTCTTGCCGCCGATAGCGCCGACGGGGAAACCGCCACCGATGATCTTTCCGAATGTGGTGATGTCGGGGTCGACGTCGAACTTCCCCTGGGCGCACTGGAGCCCACCGACGCGGAAGCCGGTGATGACCTCGTCGAAGATGAGGAGCGACCCGTGGTCGTCACACAGCCCTTCGAGGGTCGCGTGGAAGCCCTCGACAGGGTGGACGATGCCGTAGTTGGCCAGAATCGGCTCAGTGAGAACGGCGGCGATGTCGTCGCCATGTTCGGCAAAGACCTGGTGGGCGGCCTCGCGGTCGTTGAACGGAATCGTCAGGGTGTGTTCGGCGAAACTCTCGGGAATTCCCGGACTGGAGGGGGCGGTGTGGTCGCCCTCGCCCTCGACGAGTGTGGACTCCTGAGCGCCGTGATACCCGCTCTGCATCACGACGATCTTATCGCGGCCGGTGTAGCCCCGTGCCAACCGAACCGCCGAGACAGTCGCTTCGGTGCC
>JAQCNK010000108.1 GCA_028275075.1 Haloarcula sp.
GCCTCGAAGAGTCAGGTAATGCGCGAGGCCCTCCGTGCGTATCTCGACAGCGAGGAGCGATCCGAGACGCCAGCAGACGCGAGCGATCAAGCCGCCGACACAGAGAGTATCGACGCGCTCATCGCTGACCGCGTCGATGCGCTCATCGCCGACCGTCTGGACCAGCCACCAGCGAGACGCCAGCCCCAAGACGTGAACGTAAACATCAATTTAGATGCCGACACCGCGGCTGTAGCCGACGAGCAGCCTGTCGACGGGCAGGCGTCAGACACGGGTTCCGACAGTGGTGGAGCGGGTGTATCACACGGGCGCGATGGGCGTAAGACAGCTTCCGAGGGCCGCGAAAACGCGGAGGCCGACGGTCAGTCCGCGTGTTCCCAGTGTGGCGAAACCGTGTCGTCATCACACGTTTACTGCCCTAACTGCGGTGAGAAGGCTTCTCGACGCGTGTTCTGCGACTGCGGCGACGAAATCCGGTCGGACTGGGGGTTCTGTCCTGGGTGCGGTCGGCGAACTCCAGCGGCGGACGTGCTCGACCATCCGAGCAGTAGCGCAAACAAAGAGTAAGAACCGCCCACCGGGGCCAGCGTGTGCCTGTCATACACTGGCCCAAACTTTTATCACCCTATCCATTGTGGTACATGTTGAGTAAGACGGTCGTCTTACACAGTTGAGGTCGCGGTGGCTAACCGGTCGCCGTCGGTCGGTCTCACTGTGTATAACAGCCAGATGGACGGTGGATACGGCATGGTTGGATCGTCTTACCAAGGGAGATAACAATGGAGCGTGTGACACTACGGATTCCGAAGCAGCAGATCGAAGAGGTCGAACAGATGGTCGAAACGGGTGAATTCCCTAACCGGAGTGAAGCCATCCGGTCGGCCGTCCGGGAGATGCTGTCTGAGCAAGAGAGCTCGGAACGCAACTCCGAGAACAAGAAGCGCACCTGGGCAGGGGTGTGACAATGCAGGATATCGTCAACGAAGCCCTGGAACGCGACGAACAGGAGAAACAAAAGCTGTCCGACGAAGATATCAACGGTTTCGGTGACCCCCGTATCGTCATCGTCGGCTGCGGTGGTGCCGGCAACAACACTGTCAACCGACTCTACAACATCGGCGTTGAGGGCGCCGACACCGTGGCCATCAACACGGACAAACAACACCTCAAGATGATCGAGGCAGACACGAAGATCCTAGTTGGCAAGTCCCTCACCAACGGTCTGGGTGCGGGTGGCGACCCCTCGATGGGCGAGCGGGCGACTGAGATGGCACAGGGAACGATCAAGGAAGTGCTGGGCGATGCGGATCTGGTCTTCGTCACCGCTGGCATGGGTGGCGGAACCGGGACCGGTGCGGCCCCAGTGGTCTCGAAAATCGCTGAAGAGGAAGGCGCCATCGTCGTCGGGATGGTCTCGACGCCGTTCAACGTCGAGCGAGCACGCACAGTGAAAGCTGAGGAGGGCCTAGAGAAGCTCCGCAACGAGGCCGACTCCATTATCGTGCTGGACAACAACCGCCTGCTGGATTACGTCCCGAACCTACCCATTGGCAAGGCCTTCTCGGTCATGGACCAGATCATCGCCGAGACGGTCAAGGGGATCTCGGAAACAATCACCCAGCCCAGCCTCATCAACCTCGACTACGCCGACATGACCTCCATCATGAATCAGGGCGGCGTCGCGGTGATGCTGGTGGGTGAGACCCAGGAAAAGAACAAGACCGAAGAAGTGGTCAAGGACGCGATGAACCACCCCCTCCTAGACGTGGACTATCGCGGTGCGAGCGGCGGGCTCGTGCATATCACTGGCGGCCCAGACCTCACCCTGAAGGAGGCCGAAGGTATCGCCCAGAACATCACCGAGCGACTGGAGGCATCAGCGAACGTCATCTGGGGCGCCCGGATAGAAGAAGAGTACAAAGGCAAGGTTCGCGTCATGGCCATCATGACAGGTGTCCAGTCCGCACAGGTCTTGGGGCCATCCACCCAGAAGCAGGCTAACAAGTCCCGCAAGGCGATTCAGGAGGTTGGCGATGACACCTCCTTTGACGCCTCCAAGAACTTCGAAGAGGCCGGCACCTCCGGCGGGAACCCCGGCTACGGCGAGACCGACGGCGGCCGCGCCCAGCACGAGAAGAACAACGGAGTCGACGTTATCCGGACGAGCGAGTAGCGTTCGGCCTCGTTCTCTGTTTTCCGAGGGACAGGACCCCCTCTTTTTGTGAGAGGATAGATGGTAGCGGTTGTGCTGTATATGATCGCCAGCTAAACAAAAACGACGAGTCAGACTGCTTCGAGCGCTGCAAGGAGATTACACTTTCGACAGATATCGCGAGCGGTGGGCGCACCGCAGTTATCACACTCCCCGAAGTCCCGCTCGCTGCTCTCACCGCCGAAGGCGTCGGCCGCCAGCGCAGCGAGTTTCTCATAGCCCGCCATGATGGAGTGCCGAGTTCCGGGGTGGTTCTCCTCCAGCCCGAGCATGAGCTCCTGGATCTCGCCGCGATACGCTTCGGAGGCGTGGGGACACTCCGTGATGTGGGCCGGAAGATCACGGAAACGGGCGTAGAGAGCGATCTCTTTTTCGGGCACGTCGCGAAGGGGCTTTGCTCTGGGGACGTGGTGGTCCTGGCTCTCACGAGTCCGCTCCGTGGGTGCGTCGCCGTCGTCAAAGGGACCCAGTGAGGCGTCGAAGTGTTTGGCTATCTGATTGACATCACCTTCTAGGAAGTTCATCAGCGCCGTCTCGGCCTCGTCGTCGAGATTGTGGCCGGTCAGGAGCTTGTCCGCGCCCAACTCCTCGGCATAGCGAGAGAGGATGTCGCGACGGAAGACGCCACAGTAGGCACAGGCAGCCATCCCCTCCGGGTCGTCGTCGACCACGTCGTCCATCTGGACCCCGAACTCCGACTCGTAGGAGACGACCTCGTGGCGGATGCCGAGATCAGCGGTGAGTTGCTCACACGCGTCGAGACTCTTGTCGCGGTACCCCTCGATACCCTCGTGAATAGAGAGCGCGACGAGTTCGATCCTGGGGTCTCGTTCGAAGATATCGTAGAGAATGTGTGTGAGGACGACACTGTCTTTGCCGCCGGAGAGACCGATGACCCACGTCTCGGGATCCTCCGGCGTCGCGTCGTCGGGGACGAGTCCGTCCTCGCGAACCCGTCGGCGAAGGCGCTTCTCGACAGCCCGGCAGAGATGGTCCTCGCAGAGATAGAGCCCCGAGTAGGCCGCGTGCAACACCGCGTCGGACTCGCACTTGTCACACTCCATTACCACAGAGTACGTCCGGGTCATCCTGAGGGTTTCGTCTCGTGTCCAGTATCGCGTCAGTCATCGAGGCTGTCGATGTCGGCGATGGACCCGGTAGCGCTCGGCGAGCCGGTCAACGAGCCATTGGACGTTCTCGTGGCGACAGCGGTTGCCCCAGCAGAGCACGAGTAGGCAGTCCCGCGTGGTGCCGGCGGCGCTACTCAATGACCGGCGGCTTGCACCGTCGTCGTAGATCCGGATCTGCATATCTTGCCTTCGACAGTAGGTTCGAAAACAGCTGCGTTCCACCTCGAGATCGGTCTCTACGGACCCAACCTCGCTACCTCCAGTCGAGCCAGACGCCGTGTGGATCGGACTCGACGAGACGGTCCCGGCACACCTCACCGGCCTCACGACGGACCCAGTCGAGGGTGATCGACTCGCCACCGGAGAGTTCCGGTGCACCGGTGAGCCAGTGGAGCGGGCGCTGTGCCATCCGGTCCGAGAGCGTGGCTTCGAGAGCGTCACAGACTGGGCCGGGAACCTGGTAGAGCACGAGCGTGTTGACCACGCAGACGGGTACGTCGTCCGGAATCTCGTCGAGGACGGCGGGTAGATCGTCGAGGAGGTCGCCCTCGACGAACCGTGGTGGATCCGCGCTGGCGACCTGGAGCGCCCCCGCCAGTAGTTCACGCCGCTCGGTGTGACCCGGCCAGACGAGCGCGCGGAGCCAATCAGTATCAGTGGGATCAGCAACGTCCAGCGGGTTGCGGTCGATGCCGACCCGCGAATGGATGGCTGGCGGTGACTCGGGCAGTGGCGGATCGCCGCCGCGAACCTCGCTCTCGATAGTGACCGGCGAGTCCGGACTGCCGACTATCCGGCCGTCGTAGTCGTAGCGGTAGCGGTCGAACAGGAGGTTCAGCCCGGCGCTCGGCCCGAGTTCCACCAGCGCGAGCGGCCCGTCGACCCGCGCCGCGACGTTGGCGATAGCGGGATACAGCACGGCCGACCGGCGCACCGAGTTGGTCTGTGTCCGACGGGTCGAGAGCAGCGGGCAGATGGCGTCGGCATTGTCGAGACAGAACGACCGGAAGGCCGGGTAACACTCGTCGTCGGGGTCATGTGCGTCCGCGGTCAGGCTCGGGTAGTAGCGAGCGAGGGGATGGTCGCCATCGCGCTCAAGTCGGTACTGCACCGCCGCGAGCAGGAGGTGTGGGACTTGTCGACCCTCGGGGACCGCCTCGGCCAGCGCCAGCACGTCGGGGTCATCGGCAATGTGTCGGCAGAGATGGGCGTACAGCGGGTCCGACCCCTCGGCCCACGCGGCGAGGTCGCGAAACTGGGCGGCGAAATCGTCCATGCTACCGCCGACTGGCGACGGAACCAAAAGCGTACTGACGGGGTGGGGAGTAGTAGCATACACGCCCCTCGGAGAGTCAGTGTTTTGCCCGCCGACCCACTACAGCAGATAATGAGCATGGACCGTGCGGCCGCCGTTTCTCGTGTCGAAGAGATCGTCGAGACGGTCGAATCCGATATCATGCCGGTGCCGGTCCGAGAGGTGTGGGTGTACGGTGACGTGGCACTGGGACTCGACCCTATCGAGCGTCTAGATATCTACGTCACCAAAGACATCCTGTTCAAGGACGCCCCCGAGCGCAGCGAGGCGTTCGAACAGAGCCACGGCGTCGACGGTGTCGGCAAGACAGTTCGGGCCGAGTGGGCCGAGGCGTACCCCGACTATCTCCGCGCTAACGC
>JAQCNK010000111.1 GCA_028275075.1 Haloarcula sp.
GCGAAGGGGTGGGATCATATCGGGACGTTTAGAAAGGAAGGGACGGCTGGCAGCTTTCAGCGTCGCCCACTCCCGATGTAGGCCAACGCGAAAATGCCGGCAAAGCGCAGGCCAATCGAGGCAGCCTCGGGCAATGGCCCACCAGCGACGCTTCCGACGATGACAGCGGCGACAGCGACAGCCGACGGGATGGGGTTAGTCACGAGTTCTCTGACGGTGTTTCGGAGAGACCAGTAGCCGCCACTGAGCGCCGAGCGAACGGTTCCGACGAGTCCGCGGTTCCCGTCTGGGTTCTCCGCTGGTGCAAACGATGCGAGTTCCTCGCGGGCGACGGTACGGACCTCACCGGTGTTCGCGCGCCGACCGCCGCGGTCGGAGACGCACAAGAGCGTGACACTCTCGGCGTCAGTGCCAACGACGCGGTAGATGGTGTCGTTGTCGGGGTCGGTCGACCGCAAGTGGTCGTAGACAGCGATGTCAGCCTTTACCATCGGTCACTCCCAGGGATGGTCGCCCACTCGGTCGGGCCACAGCGGATACCAGAACGCCTTGTCGTCCTCAACACTGAGTTCGCCGTCGAACTCGCTCTCCAGTTTGAACTCCGTCGCCTGGTCGCGCTCATTGTCGGCTGCTGGGTCAGGGGCAAAGGGGTAGTAGGCCCCGCGGCGGAAAGAGTACACCCAGTAGGCACGCTGGTCGGACCGCTCGTCTTCAAACGCGAAGAGCGCCGCCAGCAGCCGTGAGCCGTAGCGCCGTTCGATGAGCGTATCCGCCGCGAAGTGGATCGAAGTGACCAGATCGTCGAAGTCCGGGTCGTGGAGGACAACCCAGCGATAGCCGTGGCTGTCGCCGGTGAACTCCGCCTCGGTGCCGGTTTCGGCCTCGCCGGCCTCGAGGATAGCCTCGACCTCGTCGGTGGCCGCCGCGAACTCCGTGCTGTCCACGTCGCCGAAACACAGTGCTGCGTCGCCGGTCGGCTCGTAGCCCAGTTCCGCTTCCATCGTGACGTGTGCTGTCGACATCCCGAAGAGATCGTCAGGGTCCGCGTCCCGGGTCGCGTCGGCCTCTGCACGCATCCCGAGGACGCTCTTGAGTCCGTCCAACAGTCCCATACACGTCTCTGGGTCGCGAGGGATAAGGCGGTTTTCGTCCCGGTGGCACTGAACGTGTCGAGTGCGAACAGACGGGGCGTCGCTGCCGGGGACATCAAAAAGCTTTCACCCGATTTACCGGACAGTTGCAGTATGCGACGCCGCCAGTTCCTCACGACCGGAACAGCCCTCCTTGCCGCCCCACTCGCAGGCTGCGGTCATCCGCCCGCTGTACTCGATATGGACAGTGCGACCGACGAAGATATCGCCGACGAAGGAGCGATGCTCCTCAGGCCCGACTCAGACGAGTACGAAATCGTCACGAGGGCCAGCGAGAACGGGACTGCGACCCGACAGGGCCAGTACGATCTGTTCGACCGCACCGACGCTGTCCGAGTGAACGGGACGTTCTACGAGGTCTCAGAGAGCCGCCTCGAACGTAGCGAGGTCACCGTCTACGAGGTGTACGTCGATTTCGACCCGGAAAACACGACCGCGACGGTGGGGGAAATAGCCTATGCGGACCTCCCAGCTGTCGACCGCGAGCGGCTTGAACCCGTCATCACCGATGAGGGCGACCGGTACGACGTAAGCCTGCGTTACGGCAGCGCCGAGGAACTGGGCGGCGAGTCAGTGTTCGTCCCCGAGCGACAGTACGACATCATCGTTTACGAGGGGCGTCGGTATCGGATCGCCGCCGACTCCCGGACGGCCGCCGAGGCAACGTACCGCTACGAAGTGACCGAAGTGGCGTCCGATATCGAGACGTTCGCTGACCGTGTTCGCGACCGCTACCTGTTTGAACTGACGGGTCTCTCGGACGCCGAACGCGCCGTGGTTGCGGAAGCTATCGACGAGACGTACTACGAGGACGACGAGCCGTTCCGGGCTGTCGTCGACCGACTGCGCAAGCACGACGGATTCGAGGTGACCGACGGCTACGGGCGGTGGCTGGTCGAATACAAGGGCGAGGAGTACGTCACGTACGCGGAGTGGTAGGTCAGCGTCGGACCGTCACAGCTCTCGTTCGAGGTCGCGCAGCCGTTCGATGCGTTTCTCCGTCGACGGATGCGTACTGAACAGCCGACCGATGATCCCGGCGCTGACGGGGATAATGAAAAACGCGTTCATCTCGGACTGGCCACGGAGGTCATCGCTGGGCACTTTCTCCATGCCGCTGTCGATTTTCATCAGCGCTGTCGCCAACGCCGAGGGGCGGCCAGTGATAGAGGCCCCGCCGCGGTCGGCGGCGAACTCGCGATATCGCGAGAGCGCACGGATCAGCAGGAAGGAGATGGCCCACACGACCAGCGAGAGCAGGATGGCGACGTAGACGGGGACCTGTTGCTGGCCGCCACGGTCGCGGCCGCCGGTGAACAGCCACCCCCAGCGGACGACGAGAAAGGCGATGCTAGAGAGGAACGAGGCGATGGTCATCACCATCACGTCGCGGTTCTTGATGTGGGCGAGTTCGTGGGCCAGCACGCCCTCCAGTTCCTCATCGTTGAGCAGGCGCATGAGACCGGTCGTCACGGCGACGGCGGCGTTGTCCTGCGAGCGTCCCGTGGCGAAAGCGTTGGGCGTTCGCGAATCGGCCACGGCGACCTTTGGTTTGGGCAGGTCGGCCTGCTGGGCCAGTCGTTCGACTTTCCGGTGGAGTTCGGGATACTCGTCCGGGCTAACCTCGCTGGCACCCATCGAGTACAGCGCGAGTTTGTCGCTGAAGAAAAACTGCGCGCCCAGGAACAGCGTCATGATGACGACGATAGGGAACAATCGGCCACCGAAATACACGGCGAGGACGCCGATGAAGACGATGTATAGCGCAAAGAGCAGGAACATCGTCAGTCCCATCCGCCCCCGGAGACCCCAATCAGTTTGCCACTGCATGTGAGCAGCTACGCGTTCGAGGCGGTAAAACCCCACTATCGCGGTTGCACATGACAGTACAGACGGCTCGCCCACAGGCGGATGTGGCTGGGTCGCTCAGTACCCTGCACCCGTTCACGCGCTGGAAACGCGGAACTGTCGCATTTGTTCAGCTAATCATCAGCGCTCGCAATCCCGGACGTATCGCTGACAACACCTGCGTCCGTTGGCTGTGGCTCGCTGTACTTTGTGACGAGACGGTCGAGTACAGCCGGGTCCGAAACACCGGGCAACCGTTCCTCGGCCGTCGCTGAGTCGCCATCGACACCCAGCACGTCGCAGACATGGTCAGCCGTCTCTTCGGCCATTATGCGATAGGTCGTTAGCTTGCCGCCGACGACGCTGGTGAAGTTCGAGACACCGTCCTGCTCGTGGTCGAGCAGCGTGAACCCACGTGAGATGCTGCGTTCGTCGCCGACACTGGAATCGCTTCGGTTGGCTTCATCCGGTGCGTACAGCGGTCTGCAACCCCACCAACTCCGGACGACTTCAGTCCCTTCGATCGCCGGGAGCATATCCCCGCACTCCTGGAACATCCGTTCGATCTCCCATCGGTCCCGATCAAAGTCGTCGGGGTGGTCAACTTCGATGCTTGTCGTGCCGAGAACAGCTTCATTTTCGTGTGGAATGATGATATCGCCGTCATCGGGCTCTCGGCAGCGGTTGAGCACTGGCTCTAGGCCGTCGTATTCGACACTGACCATGACGCCCTTGGTAGGCTTCATGTCGAAATCGACACCGGCCATAGAAGCGATCCTGTCAGCCCACGGGCCGGTTGCGTTGATAACGTACTCCGGCTCAAGAGTCGTCCCGGTATCGGTATCAAGCTCCAGTTGCTCGATTTTGCCGTCGCTAACCGTGATATCTGTGACGGGAGCGTCAGTGTAGATAGTCGCTCCGTGGTTCGCGGCGCTCTCGGCGTTCGCTGCGACGAGCCGCGACGGATAAATTGCGGCGTCCGGGACGACCATCGCACGCTCAGCGGACGCCGCCAGTTCCGGGACGCGCTCTCGCGCTTCGTCCCCGCTTATCACCGTTGCATCGATACCGAGTTCTCTGCATGCGTTCAGTTTCCGCTCGAAATACTCGTCGTCATCGTCCGCAAGCTGGACGAACAGCCCACCAGTGTCATTGATGCAGTGCCCCGCGATGTCGCGCAGTGTCTGGTTGGCCTCGATACACTCAGTTGCACCCTCTGGATCGGACTCCGCATATCGAGCACCACTGTGCAACAGCCCGTGGGAACGGCCCGTGGTACCACTGGCCAGTCCGCCCCGCTCAATAACAGTCACGTCAACGCCTCGCATCGCCAAGTCACGCGCAGTTCCGATACCAGTACTGCCGCCGCCGATCACTGCAACAGTGGTTTCTGTCATGTGTAACACTCCCGTGGCCGGAGTGGTCGTAATGTGACCACAACGAATCCGGATATAACATTATTTGTAATGCAAACACTTAAACGAAATACCTAATTCATATTGGTGTTGACCAAAGATTGTCTCGGCCATTTTTGCCGTCAGTTGCGCGCTTCATATACGGGTCGACAGAAGTCCTGATAGATATTCGCCGGGGTCTGGCAGCCGAATTCTATCAATCGTTCTGTTGACCCGTATAGCCGATAGTATTACAACCGACCGTATCAGCAACCGTGTTGCGAGATATGAGCCCCGTGCGACCGACGGAACGCAATACGTAACCCACTGAACCCAGTACACTGTCCCAATGAGTCGGTCCGGAGCTTTCTGTCCGAAGTGTGGCGACGAGTTTGAGCCACCCGAGGACCGCCCCGCGCTCCCGGGCGCACAGCGAGACTCCGAGCGAGTGCTCTGTGACGCCTGTTACTTCGAGGAGTTTGATCTGGTGGACGCTCCCGAGACCATCGAGGTCCGGGTGTGTTCCCAATGTGGCGCGGTCCATAAGGGGAACCGATGGGTCGACGTGGGCGCCGAGGACTACACCGACATCGCCGTCGAACAGGTCAGCGAGGCGCTTGGCGTCCACGTCGACGCTGAGGCCGTCGACTGGCAGGTCGCGCCCGAACAGCTCGACCCCAACAACATCCGCATGCATACGGAGTTCTCGGGCGTGGTGCGGGACGTGCCGGTCCACGAGCAGGTGAGCGTCCCAGTACGTATCTCCCGGCAGACTTGCAAGCGCTGCGGAAAGATCGCTGGGGGCTCCTTCGCCAGCGTGGTCCAGGTCCGCGCCGACAGCCGAGAGCCGACTGACGAGGAGGTCGAGCGAGCGAAGACCATCGCACAGGAGTACATCGCAGAGCGGGAGGCCACCGGTGACCGCAACGCCTTCATCACCGAAACGAATGTCATCGACGACGGGCTGAACATGAAGATATCGACGAACCAGATGGGTCACGGTATCGCCAAACGCATCACGGCCCAGTTGGGCGGGGGGTACACCGATTCGAAGCGACTCATCACCGAGGACGAGGACGGCCAGAAGCTCTACCGGATGACCTACGCCGTCCGGCTGCCCCGCTACCGACAGGGCGAGATAATCGACCCCGGAGACGGCGGCGGTCCCGTCCTCGTCCGCTCTGTCCAGGGGAACCTCAAAGGCGTACGCGTAGCGACCGGCGAGCAGTATGAGGCCCGCTTCGAGGAGGGTGAGGCGCCCGACGCCCGCCGGCTCGGGTTCCGAGACGACGGCGAGTCGACCACGCTCGTCGCCGTCGAGGACGCAAACGCCGTCCAGGTGCTCGACCCAGAAACCTTCGAGAGCAAGACCGTCCCGCGCCCGGAGTATCTGGACACCGACGCCGAGGAGGTCCCCGTGATCAAGAGCCGCGCGGGGCTGCACATCCTGCCGGCGACCGAAACCGACGATGCATAACGATGGGCCCGGCGACGGGACCGAGCGGACGGACAGCGGCGACGCCGAGGCGCTCGCCGACGATGACACCCGAGAGCTGGCCGTCGTCGTCGGGAAACCCCGAGCCGAGACGGTCATCGACGCACTCGAAACGGAGGGAGTCTACGACGACTGTCGCAGCGTCCAGTCGTGGGACAACGATGGCGTCGCCGTCCCCGTGACCGCGCCGCCCGAAACGGTCGAGGTGCGTGAGATCGTCCAGCAGGTCGGACAGCGTCGCCTGCGCACGCTCGCGGACCACCTCCGCCAGCGCGGCTGGACCGAAGCAGAGATCGACGCCGCACCCTCGTCGTGGGCCGTCGTCGGAAGCGTCGTCCTCGTGGCGATGGGCGAGTCACCCCGCCCAGCCGAAGTCGGCGAGGCGCTGCTCGCGCTCCACGGCGAGGCTGACACCGTGCTCGCACGTCACGGCATCAGCGGCGCCCACCGCGAGCCTGATGTCGAGGTTATCGCGGGCGAGGGCGACACGGAGACTGTTCACACCGAACACGGCACCGAGTACGCGCTGGACCTCGCCGAGGTGATGTTCTCGCCGGGGAACGAGGCCGAACGGGTGCGGATGGGCGAGTACGTTGAACAGGACGAACGCGTCCTCGACATGTTCGCCGGCATCGGCTACTTCACGCTCCCGATGGCCCGTGCGGGCGCGGAAGTGACTGCCGTCGAGCGAAATCCGACGGCGTTTCGCTATCTGGTCGAGAACACGAAGCGTAACGGAGTCGACGGACTGGTCCACCCCTACCGGGCAGACTGCCGTGCGGTCGTCAGCACAGGCATCGACCCGGTCGACCGCGTGGTGATGGGCTACTACGAGTCCTGGACGTATCTCGACAGCGCACTGGATGCGCTCGCGTCCGGCGGCACCCTTCACATGCACGAGACGACACCCGAGAAGCTGGTCTTCGAGCGGCCAATCGAGCGGCTGGAGGACGCAGCGACCGACGCGGGCCGGTCGGTCGAACTACTCGATAGGCGACGCGTAAAGAGCCACAGCGAAGGCGTCGCCCATGTCGTCGTGGACGCGCGGGTCGAGTAGCCCGACACTGATCAGCGGCCAGCGGGACCGCGAGCAACAGCGGCCCCGGTCGATGGCACAGTTTGGGGAAAACGGAACGCAGTCACAGGCGAGTGTCCGTCGTAAGGCCTAATTGCGTGTCTGCGGAACGGATGGTATGGATAGACAGCAGATACTTGCCATCGTCCTCACCGTGCTGATGGTCGGCTCGTCGTTCGTCTATGGCGCGGCGTTCCTTCTTTAGTCCCACACATCGGAGAGGGGATGGCTATCGCCGGACCGCGACCCGGAGCGGCTGTGCCGTCGTTTTGCGCTCGTCGAGACAGACGCGAGCGCCCGATCCGGGGCGAAGTCGGGCAGAGCGGGCTTCGAGAGCCGGTCGACCTGCTCGGCGAACCAGTCGGGCATGTCAGTCCTGGCGCGCTCGAAGAGATCGAGCAGCGACGAGTCGGCCAGATACGTTGCGCCGTGGTCGTCGGGCGCACGCACGACGCGACCGCAGGCCTGAATGACGGTCCGTAGCGCCGTCCTGTAATACCAGCCCCACTGACCGTCTTCCAGTCGGCTGGCGACTCTGGAGTCGCGAGTGTTGGGGTACGGGGCCTTACACAGCACTTGCCAGCGACAGAGATCCCCCTCTAGGTCCAGCGCCTCCTCCATCTTCACCGAGAGGAAGAGGTCGGGGTTGTCACTGCGTTTCCAGGCCGACAGCGCCCCATCGCGGTCCTCTGTGTCGTGGCTGCGGATCCGGGAGCCGACACCAAACTCCGTGAGTAACGCGTCCAATTGCTCCTGAATCGCATACGAGTGACAGTGGACCAGCCCCTTCTCGTCTGGGTGGCGGGCCATCGCGCGGACGATAGCACGCGCGACTTTCGGCAGGGTGTCGTCGCGGTGTTCGTATGTCATCTTCCCCTGTGTGATATCGTACAGTGGGCGGTTCTCGACGGGGAACGTATGGCCTACTTCGACCAGCGCCACGTCCGCGGGGTCCAGCCCGACGTTCCGACAGAACGCATCTTTGTTCAGGATAGTGGCCGACAGGAGCGCGAAGCGGTTCCCTCGGTCCCAGACGGTGTGTTTGAGATACTTCTCGGGGTTCATCGGCTTGACCGTCACCGGCGCGCCCTCACCACCGTTCTGGTCGACGACCCACGTCGTCGCGCTCTCGGGGTCCCGGTAGTCCTCTTGGAACCACGAGAGGTCGCTCCGGAGCTTGTTCAGCGAGTCACGTTCCGCGGCTTCATCGGGCGAGAGTTCGGCGTTGCCCCGCAGTTCCGTTACGCGGCGTTCGGTGACGTGTTCGATGCGCTCGGCGAACCGAACAGCTTCGTCTAGCCCGTCGAGGTCGGGGATGTCGAGTTCGCCCCAGAACGGAATGGTCGAGGGCGATAGCTCGATAGTGGCGTACATTTCGGCCCACTCACCGAGCCCGTGGGCCTCGTCGATGACAACCACGTCACGTTTCCCAAACACGTCGCTACCGGCGGTCTGCATGAAATAGGCCAGCGTCATCGCTGCGATGCGGCGGTTCGAGGCGATGGCTCGGTCCGAAAAGTACGGACACCGGTGTTTGACCTGGCAGTCGAACTCGCGTTCACGGACACAGGGGGCCTGGTCGACCGGCGTGTCCGTCTCGCCCGGCAGGATGCAGTCGTAGTTGTTCTTCCCGCGGATGACACAGAGATCTTCCAAGAGAGCGTCCTCGGCCACGTCGTCGAGCTGTGAAACCTGCGGCGTCGTGTAGTATGCGTCGACGACCTGTTCCGGGCCGGCCTCGCCGGCGGTGCGAGCGGCGCCGGCGATAGCGCGAGCCAGCAGCGACTTGCCGCTGCCGGTCGGCGCGCGAACGAGGACGACGCGCTTGCCACTCTCAAAGGCCGCGCGGATGTCCGAGAGGGCCTGCTTCTGGTTGCCCCGATGGCTCGGGGCCGGGAACTCGTCGGGGATCCGCGCGGGGTACACGAGAAGAGGCAACGGGCGGGCGGGCCTAAACCTTTCCAGTCGCTACAGTCCAAACAGCGTCGCTGTCCCCGCGCCCTCGGCCCCGTCGCTCACCGCTCCGACGACCGCCCGGCTACCGGCCAGTGCGACGGCGCTGCCGAACCCGTCACCCGGATCGCCGTTGGCGGGGCGAAGTGTCGTGCGCTTGCGCCAGCCGTCGCCGCCGCGCTTGAACAGGACCGCACGACCCGGTCCGGCGCCAGTCGCGGAGAAGGCCCCGACGAGCGCCCGCTCACCATCTAGCGCGACGGCCACGCCGAATGCTGCCTCGGGGTCGGCGGGCGCAGGCAGGGTCGTTCGGTGGGTCCAGTCGCTCTCGGAGCGTGCGAAGACGTACGCACCGCCGCGGTCGGCGGCGGCGTCCGGGCCGCCGCCGCGGCCGACAGCACCGATCAGTGCACAGTCACCGTCCAGCGCGACGGCGTTGCCAAAGCGGTCGCCCGGCTCGGCGTCCGGGGCCCGGAGAGTGGCCCGCTGGTCCCAGCCGTCGAGTCGCTTGAACACCGTTGCGACTCCCGAGTCCGTCGCTGCGGCATCTGCCAGGAACGACCCTAGCAGCGCTGTGCCGCTGTCCAATGCGACGCTCCCGCCGGTGTAGGCGTACGCAGCGGCGTCCCGCCGCGCGAGTGTCGTCCGGTGGGTCCACCTGCCGTCGGCGCGCTCGTAGACATGGGCGACGCCGGCGTCGGTGGCCCCGTCTACATCCGTCGCACGGGCGCCAACGACCAGTCGCGTTCCGGACAGTGCCACGTCGTATCCGAACCGCTCGTTTCCCGCCGTATCGGGTGCGACGAGACGGGCCTCGCGGCGCCACCGGTCCCCGTCGCTGGTGAAGACGGTGACTGACCCCTCG
>JAQCNK010000114.1 GCA_028275075.1 Haloarcula sp.
CAATCGTTCACTCGCGCCAGCAGTGCTTGGCCGGAGGGAAAAAAGTGCAAACCACAGCTACGGATGACACGACGGTGTTGATCGTCGAAGACGACAGCAGCGTGGCTGAGCTCTACGCTGCGTGGCTCAGTGCCGAACACGATGTTCGGAGTGCCAACGGTGGGCGCGAAGCGCTAAAACTCGTCGACGGCGTCGACGTGGTGTTTCTGGACCGGCAGATGCCGGGAATGTCCGGCGACGAAGTGCTCGAGACAATCGAAGCGCGGGACCTAGACTGCCAGGTGGTAATGGTGACAGCAATCGATCCCGACTTCGACATCGTCGATATGCCGTTCGACGATTATCTTACGAAGCCAGTGGGTCGGAGCGACTTGTTGGAGATGGTCGAGACGATGCAGGCTCGTAACTCCTGTGACGAACAGTTACAGGAGTACTTCTCAATGGCCTCAAAGAAGGCCACGCTCGAATCGGAGAAAGGCGCCGCTGAACTCGACGCGAACGAGGAGTACCACGAGGTCAACCAGCGGGTCGAGGCCTTGCGCGAGCAAGCCAACAGCGACGATGCGGAACTCGATGATCTTGACTCTGCGTTCCGAGATTTCCCGACCAGTTCGGGCTATAGCAGCCATTGAAGCTCAGTGTACACCCGACCGCACGACAGCGTGGTTGGGGTACCGAAACCCAGCAAGATACCACGTCGGTCGCCATCGTCCTCGTCTGGCCGTCGAATTGTCTTCGGCAGACGGGCCCGCTGTGGAGTATACGGGTCGACACTGATAGATATTCGCCGGGGTCTGGCGAGCCGAATTCTATCACTCGTTCTGTCGACCCGTATAGCTGGCTCGGGGTTCAGACCGTGACGAGCACTTTGATCGCCTCCCGCTCGTCCATCGCACGGTACCCCTCCGGAACGCCGTCGAGGTCGACAGTTTTTGTGAAGATGGGTGACGGGTCGAGGGTCCCCTGCAACACGTCGGCGAGTAGCTCTTCGGCGTAGGCTCGCACCGGCGCGACGCCGCCCCGAAGGGTTCGGTTCTGGCGGAAGAGGCCGAACACGTCCAGTCCGGCCTCGTCGACGCCATGGGGGACACCGACGTAGCCGACGGTGCCACCGGGCCGGCAGACATCGATGGCGGTATCCATCGCCGACGCAGCCCCCACGCATTCGAGGACGTGATTCGCGCCGCCGTAGGTCAGTTCCGTCGCGCGTTCGACTGCCTCCTCGCCGCGGGCGACGACGGTCTCCGTCGCACCGAACTGCTCGGCCAGGTCAAGGCGGTCCTCGTGGTGGCCCATCGCGACAATGCGTTCGGCACCCAATCGGCGGGCCGCGAGCACGCCGCACAACCCGACCGCTCCGTCGCCGACGACAATGCAGGTGTCGCCGTCGCCGACGCCGGCGCTCACCGCCGCGTGGTGGCCCGTCCCAAGTACGTCGGTCAGGGGCAGTACCGACCGTAGCGTCTCCTCGTCGTCAGCGTGTCGCTCGGGCACCCGAACGAGCGTCCCGTCGGCATGGGTCGCCCGGATATACTCCCCCTGACAACCGCCGTTGTCGCCGCCCCAAGAGTCACCGTTGACACAGGAAGTGTGGAGCCCCTTCCGACAGAACTCACAGTAGCCACAGCTGATCAGGAATGGAGCGAAGACACGATCACCGGGTTCGACGGACGTGACCCCCTCGCCCACGTCTTCGACGATACCCATCGGCTCGTGGCCGACGCGGGAGCCCGCCTCACGGTCGCTCTCACCGCGATAGAACCACAGGTCCGAACCACAGATAGCCGTGTGCGTGACACGGACGATTGCGTCGGTCGGTGCGTCGAGTGTGGGTCGCGGGACTTCCTCGACGGTGATATCTCCGGGGCCGTTGTAAATGGCTGCGCGCATGGACCGTCTTCGACCGGCCGCATAAAATTCGTTCGCCCATAGGAGTATACGGGGCGACAGAACGAGTGATAGAATTTGCCTCCGCCAGACCCCGGCGAATATCTATCAAGGCTTCTGTCGACCCGTATAAGTTCCTCCAGTCGAATCATCAGATATGGACGCCAGGGCCACCATCCACGAATACTACGACTCGTTACGCCATGGGGCACCGCTGGATACCTTCTTCGCAGACGACCGGCCCGAGGACGACGCCATCGTAAAAGTTGGCCTCTCCGAACGGCGTGTCGGCTCCGGCCGCGTACAGGAGGGGCTGCGCGACCAGACCGCCTCAACGAGCGATTGGACGGTCGACAGCCGCGAACTGCGTGTCACACAGCGTGCCTCAGTCGCGTGGTTCAGTGATACGGTGGCGCTGGCCTGGGATGAGCGGGGCGAGTACCACGAGTTCGACACCCGATGGAGCGGCACACTGGAACACCGCGACGGCGACTGGGCGTTCGTCGGGATGCATGTCAGCGCCCCGGTGGAACTGTAGGCGTGGCACCGCAGCCGACAACACGGAGCAGATCGTCGCCAGAGACACTTCCCGGGGCGGACTCCGAACCACGGAGATAGCGACCAGTCTCAGATGTCCCGGGTCAGCCCGTTTCGAAGATCGCGGCCAAAGTAGTGGCCCACCAGAGAGAGAGCCAGCCCGATGCCGGCGGTGACGGCGAACAGGCGCACGCCGTCCAATCCGGCCAGTATCTGTGGGAGCAGTGAGGTGACGACCGCCAGGCCACCCAGCAGGCTGCCAACAACGGCCGTCTCGACGTAGCGACGCTCGCGGTCCAACAGTCCGTGGAGGAACGAGCCGAAGGGGATGCCGGCGAAGGTAGTGAACGGAATAATCGGGATGAGACTCCCCAGAGTCATTCCACCGCCGATGGCGACGAACGCGACGATCAGCGCCCGGACAGAGACGTAACTGTCGTCGGGCGTCTCGGCCGTCGCTGTGGTCTCGTCCGCCAGCGGGCCGGTGTCGGTTACGTCGGTTTCCGCAGCCTCCGTCGACTCGGCGTCCCCGTCTCCGCTACGGGTTCGCTCGGCCGTTCGCTCGGCCATACCCCTATTTCACCCGCTGGACGTATGTCCTTTATGGACCAAGCAACCGGTGTTCACTGATAGCGAACGTCGGCACGTCCGCCGGTGTTTACCGAGTACGAGTGCCAACGCATGGCCCGTTGGAACTGGCGGCGATGAACGAGTGGGTTCAAGTCACGTCGGCCAGAACTGACCGATATGAACGCAGGCGACCGGGTCCGCGTCGACCGCACGGGCCAGCGCTACGAGGGCGTCTTGCTCCCCTCCAGTACGGACGAGCACCTCGTGGTCAAGCTCGACGGGGGGTACAACGTCGGTATCGACCGCGATCAAGCGAGTGTCGATGTCGTTGAACCAGACGTCTACGACGTCGAGAGCGCACAGGACGAGGATTCGACTTCCGAAATCGAGTTCGACGAGGCGCTCCCCACAGTGTCACTCATTTCGACTGGGGGGACCATCGCCTCGACAGTCGATTACCGTACCGGGGCTGTGACCGCACAGTTCGACGCTGAGGACGTGCTTCGGGCGGTACCGGACCTGGCTGGGATGGCCAACTACCGCGGTCGTGTCGTTGCCAACATCCTCTCAGAGAATATGACGCCCGCCGTATGGCAGGAACTCGCCGCCGCCATCCGCGACGAGATCGAGGCCGGGGCCGACGGCGTCGTTGTCATGCACGGTACCGACACGATGCAGTTCACGGCTTCGGCGATGGCTTTCATGCTCGATACGCCGGTGCCAATCGTCTTCACCGGGAGCCAGCGCTCGGCGGACCGCCCGTCCTCCGACAACGTAATGAACGCGGTCTCCGCGGTGGAGGCGGCCACCAGTGACTGCGCCGAGGTGTTGGTCTGTATGCACGAAACCGAGTCCGACGACCGGTGTGCGCTTCATTTGGGCACCCGCGTGCGCAAGAACCACACCTCCAGACGGGACGCTTTCGAGACCATCGGCGCGACCCCGCTTGGGGTCGTCGACTACGACACCGACGGCGACAACGTGGTGTCGTTCCGGCGCGAGTACCAGTCCCGTGGCCAACAGGACCTCGCGCTCCACGACGATCTGGCCACTGATGTCGAACTCGTCAAGTTCACGCCGGGGATGGACACTGCCATCCTCGAAGCCGCAGCCGAGCGGAGTGCGGGACTCGTCGTCGAGGGAACCGGGCTTGGCCACGTCAACACTGACTGGATATCAGTTATCGACGCGCTGGATATCCCGGTCGTGATGACCAGCCAGTGTCTGGACGGTCGGGTGTGTGACCGCGTCTACGACACCGGCCGGGACCTACTCGATGCTGGCGTCATCGAGGGTGAGGATATGCTGCCCGGCACCGCGAAGGTGAAGCTCATGTGGGCGCTGGAAAACAGCGAGGACGTCGCCGACGCGATGGCCGAGCCGCTGGCCGGCGAGATTCAGCAGCGCTCGACGCCGTGGTTGTGATACGGGCTTTGCAGCCGTGTCCCAACTCACGGGCCGATCAATCACCACAACAGTCTGTCTGGGGACGGGTCAGATGCCTACCCGTTATCAGACGTTGTAATATGCCGCAGTACTAAAAGTAGTTACCGACCAACTAGTGTTTAGATGGCCAATTTCGGCGTTTCGTTTGCCTTCATCGCATACGCGTTCGCCTATGGATTTGCCACACTTGGCTGTGGCATCGCCCTGTTTCGCGCCCGACGAATTACCGACCCGGACACTCGACGAGGGCTCGTCGGGCTCTTGGCCGCCAGTGGTGGGTGGGCCGCATTGGAACTTGCCTTTCTGCTCGCGCCGACAACCGCGTCAGCGTACGTGATGTACACGCTCAGCCTCATCGTCGGGCTGGCGACTGTCGGCGCGTGGCTTTACTTCTGTTCGGCCTACACCGGTCGCTCGTTTCACCGCGAACGGCTCCACCGGCGTCTTTCGGTCGCCGTCTATCTCACTATCGTCGTGGTGAAACTCACGAACCCGATCCACGGCCTGTATTTCGAAACGACCGTCGCCACGACGCCGTTCCCGCATCTGGCAATCACAAACCACCTGTTCCATTGGCTCGTCTCCGGACTCTCGTACGCGCTCGTTGCGGTCGGCTTCTTCATGGTGTACGAGATGTTTCTCGACGCGGATTTCGACACGAGACCGCTTACCGCCCTTGTTGGCGTCACGGCGCTCCCGGTCGCGCTGGATATCGTCGCGTTCGCCACCGACTACCTCATCGACATCAACTACGAACCCATCGGGGTCGCCGTGTTCGCGATAGGTGTCCTCTATGTGTTCCAGTCTGATTTCCTGGCCGTTCAGCTCACTGACGGCGTCGACGACCCTATCATCTACCTAGACGACGGGGAGATACGCAAGTACAACGCGATGGCCGAACAGCTCTTTCCAGCCCTGTCGGGGTCGGTTGGCGACCCGCTCGCGTCGGTGGCGCCCGACGCCGCTGGGGCACTCGACAGCGACACGCAGCTAGTTGAACAGTCCCGGGACGGAGAGTCGGCGTACTATCTTGTCAACGACACCGCACTCACGCTCGGACAGGCGGACATCGGTCGGCTCGTCGTCTTCACCGACGTAACCGAGACCGAGGCCCAGCGTCGGGAGCTACAGCGGCAAAACGAGCAACTCGAAGGGTTTGCCGCCGCCGTCAGACACGAACTGCTCAACACGCTGCAGGTCCTCGGGTCGAGAGTGGATATCGCCGACGAGGCGCTCGACGACGGCGACCTGCCCGTCGCCCGAGACTCCCTGGACACCGCTTCCGGGATGACCGACCGGATGTCCGATATCGTTGGTGAACTCGCGACACTCGCGAGATACGGTCAGACGGTCGAACCGGCGGAGATGAAACGGGTCCCCCTCGCCGATATCGCCAGCGTGGCGTGGGAACGAACCGACACAGAGGCGATGACGCTCTCAGTCGCCGGTGACGCCACGGTCGTTGCCGATCCGGAGCGGCTTCGGGCGCTGTTCGTCGATGCGTTCGACTTTGCGGCACACAACGGCGCCGTGACCGTGACTGTCCGGCCAACCGACAGCGGGTTCACGATAACCGACGACGGGAACGGGATTGGCAACAACGACCCGGACAGGTTCTTCGAGTACGGCAGCGCGGTTCCGGACGCTGAGGCCGGGCTACACCTGCCGAACGTCCGGATGTTGGCCCAGACCCACGGCTGGGACGTGACACTCGATACGGCGTACCAGGACGGCATCAGGATCGCCGTCACCGCGATCAAGACACTTCAGACAGCCCCCGATGGCGCTTCGCTGAGCTGACTGTTACCCGCCGCTGACCGGCGGGAAGAGCGCGAGTTCGGTGTCCGCAGTCAGTTCGGTAGCCAGTCCTTCGCGGGCAGCGAAGGCGTCCTCGCCGTCGACCAGCAGGCGGATGTGGTCTGCTAGCTCGCCCTCCTCGAACAGCTCCGCGCGGAGCGCTGGTTCGGCTTCGACCAGTGCAGTGAGGGCCGTCTCAACGGTCATACCGGGCTCGGTGTCGACGCTGACGGACTCTGCGCCGGCGGCGTCACGGAGGTGTGCGAACAGCTTCCACTCCATACACGGAACCCGGGGAGCCCGGCTAAAGAGGGTTGTGTCGCGGCCCCGGAGCGTCGGGCGTCGTACCGGCTTCCAAGCTACGGGTTCGGGTGTGGAAAAACGGCAGTGCCGGGAGTCGCGTGACGCGAGGATGTGATATTCTGCTGGGTACGCGGCCAGAAACTGGCCTCAGGACAGCTTCTGGCCATTTCCGAAACCGGCTATCTTCGGGGAACTGAAACGGTTTCGCGACAACGTTTCGATGTTTTCGCGGCGACGCCACAACGGCCCGAAAACTCGCTTACACTCGCTTACGCGAGTTTTTCGATGTTTTCGACCACGGCGTCGGCGAACGCAGTGGTCGAGAGCTTCTCGCCGCCCTCGATCTGTCGTTCGAGATCGTAGGTTACCTGGCCGCTGGAGATGGTTTCCTCGACCGCGTCGCGGACGAGCTGCCCGGCATCCTTCCAGCCCATGTATTCGAGCATGAGGCGGCCGGAGAGAATCATCGCGGTCGGGTTGACCTTGTTCTCGCCGGCGTATTTGGGCGCCGAGCCGTG
This sequence comes from Haloarcula sp., assembly GCA_028275075.1. Taxonomy (GTDB): domain Archaea; phylum Halobacteriota; class Halobacteria; order Halobacteriales; family Haloarculaceae; genus Haloarcula. The sequence goes on from JAQCNK010000114.1 coordinate 7,059, forward strand.
GACCGGCTCCGCGAGACAGCGAGCCTCACCGAAGTTCGCGCCGGGGGCGATGCCCAGCCCACCGATCTGTGCGCCGGCGGCATCGGACATGTAGTCCCCGTTGAGGTTCATCGTCGCGATGACATCGTACTCGCCGGTACGGGTCAGCAGCTGCTGGAGCATGTTGTCCGCGATGCGGTCGTTGACGACCAGCGTGCCCTCGGGAGCCTCGCCGTCGTACTCCTCCCACAGCTCGTCCTCGGTAATGACGGTCTCGCCGTATTCCTCTTCGGCGACCTCGTAACCCCAGTCGCGGAAGGCGCCCTCGGTGAACTTCATGATGTTGCCCTTGTGGACCAGCGTGACCGAGTCACGGCCTTCCTCGATGGCGTAGTCGATGGCCTCACGGACGAGTCGCTTGGTGCCATACTCTGTGATTGGTTTGACACCGATCCCGACCGCGCCGTCGTGAATGGTGCTGTCGTAGCCCATCTCGTCTTCGACGAACTCCTTGACTTCCTGCACCTCGTCGGTTCCGGCTTCCCACTCGATGCCGGCGTAGACGTCTTCAGTGTTCTCCCGGAAGGTGACCATATCCATCTCGCTGGGATCCTTCACCGGGGACGGGACGCCATCAAGGTGGTAGGTCGGGCGCACGTTAGCGTAGAGGTCGAGCGTCTTCCGCAGCGCGACGTTCAGCGAGCGGAAGCCGGCGCCGACGGGCGTCGTCAGCGGCCCTTTGATCGCGACGTTGAACTCCTTGATCGCCTCGACAGTGTCGTCGGGGAGGTTCTCGTCGTACTTCTCGCGGGCGCTGGAGCCAGCGAAGACGCGCATCCACGCGATGTCGCGGCCGGTTGCGTCGGCGGCGGCCTCAAGCACTTTCTGTGCGGCGGGGCCCACGTCAGCGCCGATGCCGTCCCCGTGGATGATGGGGATAATCGGCTTCTTGGGGACCTCAAGCTCGTTGTCGGCGGTAACTTCGATCTGCTGTCCCTCGTCTGGGACATCCACTTTGTCGTAGTCGTAGCCCATATCGCGCCCCATGGTATTTGTCCCTAAATGACTGCCGCTTTTCTGACGACGTGGTAACGGGGAGCATGCCCTGGCGCGGGGAAGCCTGCGGCGCGCGTTCTGCATGCTGTCGTCCAGCGCCCCGTCGCGCTCGCGGTAGGCGACGGCCTCCGTCCACGCGCCGAGTGGGCTACACCGCCGGAGTTCGAAGCCGGCCAGCGAGGTGGTCACGCGGCGAACTGGGGCGGCAACGATCTCGGCGGCACGGTCCAGCCCCGTCGGCACTGTCACCGCCAGGTCGTGGCGCTCCGCAATGCCAGCGGTCGACCACGCGGTAGTCGGTGGCCGACTCGCGGCGGTACATCATGGCTGCTAGCTCCGTCGCCCAGCGAATATGGTTTCCGCTCGACAGCCCGCGGCGGTCACAACGACAAACGCTTTCACCGACACCACCCAACGCCGGGACATGAGCGACGTGGATTTCGAAGCCGAGCAGTACGAGAAGTGTCGCGAGGCCGGCGAGATTCTCGCCAAAGTGCGCGACGAAGCGGCTGAGCGAGTCGAGGTGGGCG
>JAQCNK010000118.1 GCA_028275075.1 Haloarcula sp.
GTTCGGGGGTTGGTGAACGTGAACTCCTCACCGTTCTTGTACGCCTCCATGAAGCCGTCGGTGATGCCGACGGAGATGTTGAAATTCGAGAGGTGTCCCTCGACAGCGTTACGGAGGTGCTTGGGCACCTTGCCGTCCTCGTCGATTAGCTCGCGGGCCTCCTCAAGGGCTTCGGCGAAGGAGTTGTGTGTGAAGTCGTCGGGATCGTTCAGACGCAGGGTCTCGGCCAGGGAGACGTCCTTGTTTTTCGAATGGATGAACTGGATGACATCCGGGTGGGAGACGCGCATGACACCCATCTGGGCGCCCCGCCGGGCACCGCCCTGTGCGATCGTCTCGCACATCTGGTCGTAGGTCCGCATGAACGTGATGGGACCGGAGGCGATACCACCGGTCGAACCGACAGGGTCGCCGTATGGGCGGAGCTTCCAGAACGCATAGCCCATCCCGCCGCCGGACTGGAACACCTGGGCGGCTTCCTTGGCTGTCTGGTGGATGTCGTCGATGTCGTCGGCCGGCGAGTCGACGAAACACGCAGAGAGCTGCTGGAGCTCGTCGCCGGCGTTCATCAGGGTCGGGGAGTTCGGCATAAAGGAGAGCGACTCCATCTGGTCTTGGAACGAGTCGCTCATCTCTTCGACGTGGTCCCGGACGGCGTCGGGTAGCTCCGGAACGATGGTGTCGTAGGCGAACTTGTTGACGTTGTAGACCGACAGTGTCGTCTCGACGTCGTCGTCTGCAGTCGTGCCTTTGCCGAAGACTTCGGCGGCGAGTTCGTCCCGGCGCGGGTGGTCGGGCTTGAGTTGGTCGGGCGTGACCGTGATGTCGATGTCCTGCTTGTCGGCCTCGAAGACGGCCTCGGCGAGCGCGATGTTCTTCGCGACCCGCTCGAAGAGGTCTTCCGGGCTTTCGATGAGGTCCCCGTTCGAATCCTTCCGGAGGTATCGGGCGGGCAGGATGTTGTTGTAAGCGTTACCTGTCAGCCGATCTTCGAGGGTCTCTCCCTCGGTGCGCTTGATCGGCAGGGTGAGGTCGTCGGCGCTGAGTTCCGCATCACTCATCTGTCTGTCCTCCGTCGACAGCGGGGCGCTGTCGGACGATACGGCGGTCTGGGGTTCTCTGAGTTCCGGTCATTTGTGACGGCGAATAACTGTTCATCGATGTCCTATAAGCTTGTGTTTTGATACTGGGCGGCGGCAACCGCAGTTGATACGCAGTAGCAACTACGGTGGTTGTGGATCGTGCGTGGCGGCCCGGACCCGGGCGCGTATGCCCAACGAACGGATGGACCGCGCGTGGCCACTAGCAGTGCTGGTTGCGTGTTAATAGTACGCAGACCGTGGTGAAAGTGAAAACCGCACCTCTGGAACCACCAGACATCGGTAGTACATCCAGTGGAAATGACTGGGGGGTTTCGGGTGGAGATTATCCCCACAGCGGATGCAATATTTGCCTGATAGCCCTACCGACGTAGTTCAATGCACATCCGACCCTGGGCACGTGTGCGGTCGGTGTGTGAGTGGTTTCAACTGGTGCTAGAGAGCCCAGCGAGGAAGTTCTCGATGACATCGTGCCCGACAGCCGTCAGCACGGATTCGGGGTGGAACTGAACGGCCTCGATGGGGTAGTCGCGATGGCGCACGCCCATCACCAACTCTGTCCCCCCATCAGTGGTTGTCGTCGCCGAGACGACGAACTCTTCGGGCACTTCGGTCGCAACCAGTGAGTGGTAGCGCCCGCCCTGTAACCCCTGCTCCAGCCCGGCAAAGACGCCCTCACCGTCGTGGCCGATCGGGAAGGCCTTCCCGTGAATTGGATCGGGTGCACGGCCGACCGTCCCACCGTAGGCGTAGACGGCCGCTTCAAGCCCGAGACAGACACCCAGCGTCGGCGTCTCGGGGCTTATCTCGCGGAGCACGTCCATCGTCACGCCCACATCGCGGTCGTTTTTCGGGTGACCCGGGCCCGGCGAGATAACGATTGCGTCCGGATCGAACGCCCGCACGTCGTCCAGTGTCGCCGTGTTCCGGACGACTTCGGTCTCGGCGTACTCTGAGACGTACTCGACGAGGTTGTAGGTGAACGAATCGAAGTTGTCGATGAAGAGGACGCGAGGCTGCTCGCCGGTCGCGTCACTCACCGCGTCTGCGCTCATTGCTCCACCTCCGCGCCGCCGTCGGTCGGTTCAACCCCGCCGTCATCGCGCTCAATACGTTCGACAGCCGCCAGCACGCCGTCCATCTTCTGCTCGGTCTCGACGTACTCGCTCTCCGGGTCCGAATCCGCGACGATACCGGCCCCGGCCTGGACCGTGATTCGGTCGTGGCTCCCAGTCCCGTCGGGCAGTGCGACGCCTTCCTCGACCGTCGCCGACCGGATGACGATGGCGAAATCGGTGTCACCGCCCCAGTCGAAGTAGCCTACGCCACCACCGTATGGACCCCGTGGCGACCGCTCCAGTTCGTCGATAATCTCCATGGCGCGAATTTTCGGCGCCCCTGATAGCGTCCCGGCGGGGAACGTCGCTCTGGCCGCGTCGAAGGTGTCCTTCTCGGGCGCCAGTGTCCCGGTCACAGTGGACTCGATATGCTGGACGTGGCTGTACTTCAGGACGTTCATGAACTCCTCGACGCGGACGCTTCCGGCCTCGGCGACCCGGCGAACGTCATTGCGCGCTAGATCGACCAGCATCGTGTGTTCGGCCCGCTCTTTCCCGTCAGCGAGCATCTCGCCGGCCAGCCGGCGGTCCTCGACAGGTGAGTTGCCGCGTGAGCAAGTGCCTGCGATAGGGTTTGAGACGACACGGTCACCGGCGACCGAGACCAGCGTCTCCGGGCTAGCACCGACGATGCTCAGATCGTCGTAGCCGAGCAGGTACATATACGGCGAGGGGTTGATCTCCCGCAGCGCCGCGTACAACCCCAGCGGATCGACATCGCCGTACAGTTCGCGGGTCCGAGAGATAACGCCCTGGTAGATGTCGCCCGAGAGGACATACTCCTTGGCGCGAGCGACAGCGTCCTCGTACTCGTCTTTCGGACCGGCAACCTCGGCCTCACGGCTGAAGCCACCGGTTGCGAGCGGCTCAGCCGTCGACAGCGTCGTCTCGACACGCTCTGCTTCGGCTTCGAGGGCGTCGTAGCGTTCGCCGGCGTCCTCGTCGGCGCGGATGGCGGGTGTGAAAACCAACTCGACGGCTTCTTCGGCGTGATCAAACCGTAGCGTCGACGTCGTCAGGACGAACTGTGCGTCGGGGAACCGCGAGTCAGGCCGCTCCATCCCGACTTCGTCGAGCCAGAGGTCGTAGACGGCGTCGTAGCCGAGAAAACCAACCAGCCCACCCTCCAGGTGTTGGCGCTCCATCTCGGGGAACCCACGCAGTTCAACATCCGGCATCGCCGCCCGCAACTCCCCGACCACGTCACTGCCGCCGGTGGTCACGAGATCCGCGTACCGCTCGTCGAACACGTCGACCTCGCTGTCGTCGCCCGTGACGGTGACCACGGCACGCGGCTCGTAGCCCACGAAGGAAAAGCGGGCATGCCGGTCGTCCGTCTCGGGGGCGAAAGCGCCGTCGGGGTCGCTGGAGGCGACCTTCTCGGCGCTCTCCAGCAGGAAGGTGTAGTCGCTCTCGGTGGCGTCGCTCGTTCGTCCCGAGAGGGCGGCGTACGCCGACAGCGGTTCGACATCGACATCGAGTTCCGCCGCCGCCCGCACCACGACCGGTCGGTCGGCCTGGGCGTGTTCGACGAACGCCTCACGAGAGAGATCGAGCGTCATGCCGACCCCTCCGTATCCGCAGTCGCGTTCGCGACGAACGCCTGAACTGCGTCGTGGTCTTTCATGCCGCCAGCCTGTTCTACGCCGTCGTTCCGCTGCGCTTCACGGCGAGCATCGCGGTCGCTCGGTGACCGCTCAACCCCGCTTGCGGTGTCAACAGCGAACGGGTTGACGGTGCGGACGGCCGCAGCGACGTTGTCCGGGGCGAGCCCGCCGGCCAGAATCACGGGCACGTCGAGACTGCCGACAATCTCACGCGTGCGCTCCCAGTCGTGGGTCTCGCCGGTGCCTCCGGCACCCGCCTCGTCGACCGAATCCACCAGCAGTGCGTCGGCGTGGTCGGCGTAGGCCTCGATATCGTCGGCCCCGACATCGACCACGGCAATCACCTGCTGGCCCACGCGTCGGGAGAGGGCACCCAGTTCCGCTGGGTCGAGCCCGTCGTGGACCTGGACGGCGTCGGGTCCGATCTCGTCGACTCGGTTAACTGCCTGCTGTACCGTCGTCGGCATCGTCACCAGCACGCTGGTCACGAGCGGCGGCACGCCAGCGACGAGCGACTCCGCGGTGGCCTCGTCGACCTTGCGGGGCGTATCGACCGGAACCCCGTGGATGACGCCGACAGCATCAGCGCCGGCCCCGACGACGGCCCCTCGGTCCGCCTCGTTCGTTACACCACAGATTTTTACTCGCGTCATGCGCCGATTAGATCCTCCAGCTTCGCGGCGGCGTCGCCCGACTCGATAGCCTCGCGAGCGTGTTCGACGCCCGCTTCGTGGCTCTCCGCAACGCCAGCGACGTAGATAGCCGCACCCGCGTTCGCGAGGATGATGTCCCGCTTCGCGCCAGTCACGTCGCCCTCGACGATCCCGCGGAGGTCCTCGGCGTTTGCCTCTGGTGAGCCACCAGCGACAGCCTCAATATCGCGCTGTTCGAGCCCCAGATCGGCGGGCGTGATAGTGTACTCCGAAATAGAGTCCCCGGTGACCTCTGCGACCGTCGTCTCGTCGTGAATGGCGATCTCGTCCAGTCCACTGCCATGGACCACGAGCGCTCGTTCCGTGTCGAGGCGGGCCAGCGCCTCAGCGAGGACAGGGACGAGGTCCGGATCGTACACCCCGAGCACCTGCGCGTCAGCGCCCGCGGGATTGGTCAATGGCCCGAGGATGTTGAAGACGGTGCGCATCCCCAGTTCCTTTCGCGGGCCGATGACCGCCTTCATCGCGGGGTGGAAGACCGGGGCGAGCATGAACCCGATGCCGTCGCGTTCGATACGTTCCTCGACAGCCGGCGGTTCCGCGTCGACGTCGACCCCTGCCACTTCCAGCACGTCGGCGCTGCCCGACGACGACGAGACCGAGTAGTTGCCGTGTTTCGCGATTGGAACGCCCGCCCCCGCTGCAACGATGGCGCTCGTCGTCGAGACGTTGATCGTGTTGTAGTCGTCGCCGCCGGTGCCGCAGGTATCGACCAGGCCCTCGCGGTCGGGCTGGATAGTTCGGGCCGCATCGCGCATCCCTTGTGCGAAGCCTGCGATCTCCGCCTCCGTCTCCCCCTTGGCCCGTAACGCCGACAGCAGCGCCCCGATCTGGGCCTCGGTGGCGTCTTCGAAGACGAGCGTCGCGACCTCGCGTGCCTCGTCCTGTGTCAGGTCCTCACCGTCAGTAACACGCTCGATGTAATCCTGCATAGTGGTCACCAATGGTCTTTTTCGTGTTGTGATGTACAAATCTGCACACTGACTTAAGCCTATCGGGGCCAGCGCCGTTCTCGATGTGTGGGCCGAACCAACAGACGCCGTACGGGTACTGAATTCGAAACCTTCAATTGTACCCCCCAGCAAGGATTGGTTGCACGAAGCAGCGCGGGTTCGTGGTCTAGGTCGGTTATGACACCTCCTTGACATGGAGGAGGCCGGCGGTTCAAATCCGCCCGAACCCACTATTTCTGTCGCGAACGACACCGCGAGCGACGAGTATCAGCGACCTGTCTGCCACAGCCGACGACGCGATGTCGAGACCGTCCGGTTCAGGCTACTCGTCGTGTATCGTTTCGTGGAGACCGATGACGAGGGCGGGGACGACAATCATGAAGATATGTTCCTCGATGGGGATACCCAGCAGATCAATGCCGGTCCGCAACCGGATGGCGAAGACGCCCACTTCGAGCGTGTACCAGTCCCAGACGTACGCGATGGGGTAGAGAGCGACGATGGTCTTGGAGGCTGACTGCAACGCGTCGGCACGCCACAGCAGCGCCAGCGCGACGGTCCCCCAGACGAACTCTGTCACCAGATACGTATAGGGGCCGAACACGCCGATATCGGGGA
>JAQCNK010000132.1 GCA_028275075.1 Haloarcula sp.
GGGAACAGCACGACCGCAAATCTGACACGCCGTGGGATTCCACGGCTCGGGATTGCGGCCGTGTTCGGCTCACAGCCGAGACGCCTCGCTACCGGCAGCGACAAGCGGTTCGTGCGGTTCCAACGAAAACTATGGCACGAATGCATACACGCCGTCGCGGCTCGTCCGACTCGGACAAGCCGGCGGCAGACGAACCCCCGGAGTGGAGCGACGTCGACACCGACGCGATCGAAGAACGCGTCGTCGAACTCGCCGAACAGGGTCACTCGCCCAGCGAGATCGGCCTCAAACTACGCGACGAAGGCGTCCAGGGCACCCCGGTGCCGAACGTCAAGCTCGCGACCGGCCAGAAAGTCACCGAAATCCTCGAGGACAACGACGCCGACCCAGAGTACCCCGAGGACCTCCGAAACCTGTTGGAACGCGCAGTGCGCCTGCGCGACCACATGGACGAGAACCCCGGCGACCACCAGAACAAGCGTGCACTCCAGAACACGCAGTCGAAGATCCGCCGACTCATCGACTACTACCGCGGTGACGAACTCGACGAGGACTTCACCTACAGCTACGATACGGCCGTCGAGATCCTGAACGACGACTAATGTCGACGACCGGTCGGGACCAGACGCCAGCCCCCGCGCCCAGTGACCTCGCCGCCGCGCTCGACGGGGCCGCCTTCGTGCGGCTCGTCAGCGACGCGACCGGTGACGCGCTGGCCGGCACGGGCGTGCTGGCGCGGGCACTGGCGGCTGATGACACGCCGTTCCAGGCGAGTGTCGTCGCCCCCTTTGCCGACCCCGACCGGACGACGGAGGCCGACGTGACTGTCGCGCTCGGCCCCGGCCACGGCAGCGCTGACCATATCCTGGCCGCGAGGCCGGCCGCGACGGCTTTCGCCGTCGCCCGCGAACTCGACGCCAGCCCCGACCCCGTTCTCGCGCTGGCCGGCACCGTCGCCGGCAGCGACGTGGACGGCACCGTTGCCGACGCCGCCGAACGAGCGGGGATACAGCGCCGTCCAGGACTCGCCGTCCCGGTGACTGATCTCGCCGACGGACTGGCCCACTCGACGCTGTTGTCAGGGCCGTTCTCCGGCGACGCAGCCGCGGCGCAGGACGCCCTTTCGGAACTGGACCTGCCGACCAGTACGAGCGGGGACCTGACCGAGGATGACCATCGACGCGTCGCGTCGCTGGTCGCGCTCGCAGTGACGGCCGACGCCCCCGAACGGGCGACCGAGGCCGTCGCCGCTGGGCTCTCCCCGTACGCCGGCGGCCCCTTCGAGACGGTCGGTGGCTACGCCGACGTGCTCGACGCCGTCGCCCGCGAAGCGCCCGGGACGGGCATTGCGCTCGCACTGGGTCACGACGGGGTCCGGGAGAACGCGCTATCGGCCTGGCGGACTCACGCGAGCACCGCTCACGGTGCCGTCGCCGACGCGACGACTGGCCGATACGACGGCCTGTTCGTCGCCCGTGGCGACGCGATGCCCGTGGGCACTGTCGCCCGCCTCCTGGCGGACTTCCGCGCGCCTGAGCCGGTTACACTCGTCGTCACCGATGGCGAAGCGGCCGCCCGCGCCACAGACGGCCGGGACGTCGCCGCGACCATGCGGTCCGCGACAGACGTGATCGGCGGCGAAGCGGTTGGCCAGGGCGGCCGCGCCCGTGCGCAGTTCGACACCCCCACGTCAGAACTCATCGAAGCGTTCCGGGAGGCAGTATGAGACGGGCGAAACGTCGCACTGATGGCGGCTCGGCCGCCGAGATTCAGACCGAATTCGACTCGCCCACCGACGCCGAGCGCGTCGCCGCGGCTGTCCGCCCGGACAACACAGCCGAGATGACCACCCGCGTCGAGAGCGAGACGGTGATCACGACTATCGAGCGCGCCAACACGAGTGGCCTCCAGTCGACCGTCGACGACTACGTCGTCAACCTTCGGGTCGCAGCACAGCTTACGACTGACCAAACACAATCCAATCATGAGTGAACGAAGCGTCTCCAAGCGCAAACAGCAGAAACGGTGGTACACCGTGCAGGCTCCCGAGCAGTTCAACCGGGAGACTCTCGGCAAGACCACAGCAGACGAACCGGACAAGGTGCTCGGCCGCACCATCGAAACCACGCTGGGCGAACTGAACAACGACGCCAGCGAGAACAACACCAAACTCACGTTCAAGATCAACGAGGTCGCCTCCGACACCGCTTACACGGAGTTCATCAAACACGAGCTGACGCGGGACTACCTCCGCTCGCTCGTCCGTCGAGGCTCCTCGAAGGTCGAGGCGTTCATTACCGTGCTGACGACGGACGACTACCGCGTCCAGATTCAGCCAGTCGCCGTCACGACCAAGAAGGCAGACGCCTCCCAGGAGAAGGCCATCCGCCGCACGATGATCGACCTGGTCAAGGAGACAGCGAAAGACCGGACCTTCGAGGAAGTCATCGACAGCGTCGTCGAGGGCCGCCTCTCCTCGGCCATCTACGGCGAGGCAAAGGATATCTATCCGCTCCGACGCGTCGAGATCCAGAAGACGACGCTCGAAGCCCGTCCGGAAGAAGTCGCTGCCGAAGAGGAGACGGCCGTCGACGTTGGCGAGGAAGACGTCGACGTCGAAGCCTGATTCGGGGCACCACGTTACATTTTTGCGAACCGATTGGTCAGTGGCTATACGGGTCGACAGCAGCCCTGATAGATATTCGCCGGGGTCTGGCGGACGAATTCTATCAATCGTTCTGTCGACCCGTATACACCCTGCTCATACTGGTGGCTGTAACAAACTGAAGTAATTCGCCACCTCGGGGTGGGGAATATCTTTACGAACGTACAGTCACCAGTATCACACGAACTGTTGTTGTCTCTTCCCGACCCTCGGGCCGACCGATCACCACAACAGTCCCATCAGGCTGTCGTGTTTGCTTCGGATTCTGTGGCCTGTTCGTCGGTTACAACGACGGTTCCGACCATCCCACCGACCTCGTGCGGGATACAGAAGTAGGGGTACTCGCCCGGGACTTCGAAGGTGTGTTCGAACGTCTGGCCCTCGAACAGGGTCCCGCCGGAGCTATTGCCCCAGGAGTCTCGGGCCTCTTGCTCGCTGTCGAACCCGCCCGAGGCGAAGTAGTCGGCACCCTC
>JAQCNK010000141.1 GCA_028275075.1 Haloarcula sp.
CTCCAGCTTGTCCGCGAGTCGGCTCGCAAGTTGTTCGCGGCGACGACACAGATACGTACAGTCACGGGCGTTCTCGGGACTGTAGGGACACTCGAAAAGTAATCATTAAACCGCGCGGCGACTGACCGTCTGGATATGCAACGACGAGCCGCGGTGGCGTACTTCCTGTTTTTCCTCGTCGTCAGTGTCGCAGCCTACGCGTACATTGGCGTCGCGGAGAGTCAGCGGCCGGAGGTGGAACTCGATGGTCAGGCGTTGACGAACGATAGCACCTTCACCAGCGGTGACCAGACCTACACCGTCTCGAACATACACATGTCGGGCGGTGGCGGTGGCCACGGTGGCGGTGGTGGGTCGATGGCCGCAGACCTTTCTTGGACGAACAACTCGTCGCAGTACACTGCGACGATAGAACCCGGGTCAACGACGACACTGGACAACACGACGTACAGCGTCTCGGTCGACAGTGAGACGAGCACACTCGTACTTACAGCCGAGCAGAACGTCACACAGCTGCTCCAGTCGGATAGCGACGTGTACGACTCACCGGCGACTCGGAACGGCGAGCGTTTCGTCGTCTACCGCGCGAACAACTCGACCCAGCCACTGCAGGAGTGGCTCCCCGATCCCGAGACCACGACATACACCACCGGTGACCAGTATCCGTACCAGGCAGAGGGTGGCACGCAGATGACCACTCTCACCAACGTGAGCGCCAGCAGCGCGACGGTTGAGTGGACCGCGCCGCGACAGCGGACCGTCGAACTCGGGGAGGGTGGGAACGTCACACTCGACGACGGCCAGTATTTCGCTCACTTCCCGGACCACAGCACGGTACAGGTCGTCAGCATCGATCAGTACTCGCAGTATCAGGAGACCCTTGACGGACAGACGTACTTCCATGAGCGCAAGAACGGGCTCTGGGGTATCTCGATACTCAGCGGCATCGCGTCAGTGCTGATGCTCGGGATGGCGTACCTCCCGAACCGCGGCTGATACGGCTTATTTACTAGTCCAACTGACGTACGCGAGTACGGCCCCCAGTATAGCCATCAGAACCGAGCCGATGACCTGCAGGATAGCGCCGCCAGTCGTTATCTGTGTTGTCCACGGTTGCCCGGCTACTGTCCCTACCGCGGCGAGAAAGAGGAAGGCGCCGCCGGCAACGCCCAGCGGCTTGAGCGGATCGTCGAGTCTGTCGGTGAGTGCGTTCATATTTTCCCACTGAACCGAGAGGCTTCTAAATCATCCGGTCTGTTCGTCACAAAAGCGGGCCGGGAGGGAGTTGAACCGGAGGAAACGTGCTCGCTCACGTTCGTTCGCTGTGCGTGCCTTCCAGGGTTCAACTCCTCCCTGCCGGTTCACTCACCGACTCGCTGCGCTCGTCAGTTCGTTGTACGGGCCGGGAGGGAGTTGAACCCCCGACCATCTGGTTAAAAGCCAGACGCTCTGCCTAACTGAGCTACCGGCCCACGATAATCTCTCGGGGAACTGGCGGCTAAGTACTTACGATCCGTCGCCGAGTGTCGATTCCAGCGACTCGGTGACGACGCTGCTTGGATCGGTCGCGTCGAGGGCTGCGCGACGGCGGAGCTTACAGTAGGCGTCGATATCGATATCGATGGTGAGTTGTCCAAGGCGGTATCCTTCAGCCGCGAGCGCCTCTTCGATGGTCGCCCCGTTGTTGACGTCGCTTGCGACAGAGCGTATCTGACGGACGGTCAGGTCGTGGTCCAGCGCGGCCCATGCAAGCAGGAGGCGACCCTCGCCGGCCAGTCGTGCGATGTGTTTCGCGGCGGTAGGGGCAATCTCGCCCTTTGCGACGTGGACGCGGATCGAGCGAGGGAGATCGTGGACGCGAGACCACTTCCGGATGAAAGAGACAGTCGCGTCGCCACCGGCCCGCTCTGCGGCGGCCTTGTAGGACCCTTCACCGCGAACGAGCGCTGCACACGCCGCAGCGCCTCGGAGTATATACACGTTATCGTCGGCTCCGGCGGTGTTCTCGGAGAAGCGTCGCACTGTCTGGGCAGCGAGTTCCAGGCTGTCGGAGTCGTCTGGATCGAATTCGACTGCCTCTTCGGCGTGTTGGCCGGTGAACGTTGGGTCGCCACGGATAACCGGTTTCCCGACCGGTGATTTCCGTTCGGTCGACTGTGCGTCGTCTGGCATCAGTTCGGCGTTAGCGGTCCCGGCACAAAAGCGTCCCGTCCGGGTGTGCTGTCCCAGTGCTCTCATACTGTTGGCTGTACGTACGTAGAGCTGTACGGGTCGACAGAACGATTGCTAGAATTCGGCTGCCAGATCCCGGCGAATATCTATCAGTGTCGACCCGTATATTCGGCACCCCGGGGTACCGGATCCGTCCGTGATGTTACAGCCGACAGTATCAGCTGCATCCTGACTGGGGGAAACAGTACTATTCGCCCGATGCGCTCTCGCGCTCCTCGGACATGTGCTCCCAGATCTCGGTACAGCCACATCCGTCCTCGACGTTGTCGAGATGGTCAGTGGTTGGTTCGTCGACTTCAGCGTCGGGTTCGTCGTGCGTTTGGTGTGCGTCCGTCATCGTTTCTGGTGTCGCAACGACAGTGTCGTCGCGTCTCGCTACTCCCTTGTTATAGCCCACTTACCATAAGGTCGCACTCTCCTGTAAGAACGACCCAGACTTTGACTTACGAGAAATTGTTGCCGCTATCTCGCACGGACACTGGCGGACCGGTAGCTGAGGCGTCTAGCCACATACCGCACGACGGCAGTCGAATACGCTCAGCACCGGCGAAAGTTGACAGCGCCGATGCCCTCAGGTATCACCAAGATCTAATGAGATGTAATGACGACTGACGTTCACCAGCTTGATGACGGTGCGTGGATCTCCGTCAACGACTCCCGGCAGGTGAACGTTTCGGACCTGTGGTTATTAGCGGAGACGGACTTCTGCGGGTGTGAGATGGCCGATTTCCTCGCTGAAGGATTTGTCGAAGTCGGTGTCGATCACCCGAATATCGAGGCTCGCGTCGCCGGCCAGTGTATCGCCTGTGGGGAAAGCGGCGTCACGAACTGGCTGACAGTCGGCCGCGTCGTCGACCCGGATTCAGGAGAATTCTACGGCGTCGTCCATGAGAGCGTCCACTTCCCGGGTAAACACGCCGGTGACAGTGAGCTAAAATAAGCGGTAATATAGTCCTGTTTCGGGTAGTGGGGGAGACGGTTGACGGCAAGATGTGTCGTATAAGGGTGGGCCCCTAGCCAACAATCAGAACTAGCTATGCCCACAAAAGTCGAAGGGTGGAAAGACGAACTATACGGCAACGAGATCCGAGAGAACCTCATGGAGTTTGCGGAGGAGGGATGGGAAGCAATTCCAGAGGATGAACACGACGCGTGGTTCGAGCGCTTCAAATGGTGGGGACTGTACCACCAGCGGTCGGGTCAGGAGTCCTATTTCATGATGCGTATTGGGACACCAAACGGCGTGATCAAGCCCGGCCAGCTTGAGGTCATCGGTGAGGTCGCCCGCGACTACGCTCAGGGCCCCGCTGATAACCCCGAATTCGGCCCCGCTGTCTGTGACTGGACGACCCGTCAATCCATCCAGCTTCACTGGATCAAGCTGGAGGACATTCCGGAAATCTTCGAGAAGCTCGAAGCTGTCGGGCTCTCCACACAGCAGGCCTGTGGCGACTCCTGGCGAAACATAGTTGGTTGCCCGGTCGCCGGCAAGGACAAACACGAACACGTCGACGCCTGGCCCGTCGCCGAGGAACTCCACGAGACGTTCAAGGGGAACGACGACTACTCGAACCTCCCGCGAAAGTGGAAAGTCGCCATCACCGGCTGCGACGAGGGGTGTGGCCAGGGCGACATCAACGACCTCGCCTTCGAGCCCGCCGAGAAACACGGTGAAGTCGGCTTCAACGTCCGCGTCGGTGGCGGCCTCTCGCGCAAGGAGGCCCGCCTCGCCCGGGACATCGATGTCTGGGTCCCGGCCGACCAGGCCGCCGATGTCGCCCACGGCATGTCTGCGCTCTTCCGCGAGTACGGCGACCGCGAGGACCGCTTCAACGCTCGAATCAAGTTCCTCATGGACGAGTGGGGGCCAGAAAAGATGCGGCAGGTCCTCCAGGACGAGTTCGTCGACTTCGAACTCGAAACCGCCGGTGAGGACATGCGTGACAAATACACCTACAACTCTGGCGGCCAGACCGGCCACAACGACCACGTCGGTATCCACGAACAGCCCGACGGCAAATACTACGTCGGGCTGAACGTCCTCGTCGGCCGGATGGGCGCCGAGGACACCTTGGAACTGGCCGAACTCGCCGACGAGTACGGCTCCGGTGAAGTCCGTCTCACGCAGCGCCAGAACGTCATCATCCTGGACGTTCCCGAGGAGGACCTCGAGGACCTCAAGAGCGAGCCTCTGCTCGAGGATTACTCGCCGAACCCCTCGCCGTTCATGCGTGGCTCCATCGCCTGTACCGGCACGGAGTACTGTTCGCTCTCTATCGTCGAGACCAAGAACCGCCAGGTTCGCTACGCCCGCTGGCTCAAGGAGAACGTCGAGTTGCCCGCTGACCACGAGGACTTCCACATCCACCTCTCGGGCTGTACAGCCTCCTGTGCGCAGCCACAGATCGCCGACGTCTCCCTGCGCGGCATGAAGACCCGCAAAGACGGTGAGCCGGTCGAGGCTCTAGATATCGGACTGGGCGGCGGCCTCGGCGAGGACCCCCGCTTTGCCGACTGGGTCGAGATGCGAGTTCCCGCTGACGAGGTACCCGGCGCTATCCGCAACCTGGTCAACAGCTTTAAACAGCTACGCGGCGGCGGCGAGACCTTCCGTGACTTCGTCGAGGCCCGCGACGAGGAGACGCTGGCAGACCTCGTCGAACCCGAAGAGACGGACTACGACGACCCGTACATGCACAACACGAAGATGACCTGGTACCCCTACGCGGAGGACGATGACATGCAGTCCTCGCCTGCCCCGACGAACGGTCAGGGCGAACCGATCGAATCCGACGACTGAACCAGTCCGCTCGGTGGGTTCTCTGATCCCGAGGCCGTGGGCCACCGCAGCGCCGATCTGTGATATCGACGCGGCTGTTGGTAAGCCTTATCGGCGCTAGTAGTCTACGGACGACTGGCAGCGGGAGGCCGGCCCCCGTGGCGCGAGCCATGAGGAAAGTCCCCCCACCAGTCGGACAGGTGGCCGGGCACAAGCCCGGGGCGGGAGACCGTCGGCTATGGAACAGCAACGACACGTCGTCCGGAGACCGATGAGGTGTGCGAATCCCGAGCGAGGCTGTTCGTGGGCCGTCTTCGACGCCCCACGCGGCCAAAGCGAGGGAGAGCTAACCCACCGAGGGACAACGTGGGCCGCTTGCAGTGGCCCACGCTCCGGACGGACCGATGGAACGGCGAATCCCCACCGGTGCAAGACCGCGGCGACAGGTAGTCTGACACCGCGCGCAAGCGCTGGCCGCGGTCGCTCAGCCGAATGCCGGTCCGAACAGAAGGGGGCTTACTCCCCGCAGCCACAACCTACAATTACGCCGAGTGCCACGAATAGCCAATGGACCGCCGGCTCCTCGGAGTGGTCGCACTCGTTCTCCTGTGTGGATTGGCCGGCTGTGGTGGCATTGTCGAGGAGGGTGA
>JAQCNK010000147.1 GCA_028275075.1 Haloarcula sp.
TCGACCTGCTTGAGTCCGCCCGAGAGGCCGATTTTCTTGCAGGTGTACATGAGATCCAGATGCGGGCGCTGGAGGTCGATATCGAAGTTCGCCTCTAGGAAGGGTACGTCGAAGCGCTTCCCGTTGAACGTGACCAGCAGATCAGCATCGGAAAAGGCCGCCCGGAGATTCCCAGCAGTGAGGTCGTCGCCGGCGACCAGCGTCTCCGTCTCGCCGGCCTGGTGTAGCGAGACGGTCGTCACCTGGTTACGGCGTTCGTCTAGCCCAGTGGTCTCAATATCGAAGAAACACGCCCGCTCGGCGAAGGTCTCGTAGAGGCGCCACTGCTCGCTACTGGGGAAACAGCGGTCGAAGTAGGCCACGTCGGCGACGTCGAGATACTCGCGCCCCTCGTCGATGAACTGGTCGATGCGGTCGCCGCGTTTGCCGCCGACGACCGCTGGTTCGAACTCGTCCCAGTGGGTCACCCCCTGCTCCCAGATGGACTGCTCTGTCTGCTCGCCGACGCCGTCGACCCCGATGAAACTGTTCTCGACGCGCACGCTATCCGGTAGTAGGGGCGGTGTATGTAAACCCAGCGAGGGCACTCTCCGCGGTTGGTCCTCGAAGACGACACGGGGCACGGCCGAAACCCCGAAGCCGTCCGGGGACTCAGACAGTGGCATGACCGACTATCTCGTCGCCACCGCCTCGGTCCACGTGACCGCCGCCGCGGCGGACTATCTGCAGGGCCGAATCGATCCGAGCGAGGACAGCGTCGCCGTTGTCGGGGTCCGAGAGCCCGACAGTCATGAACGGGACGTCGGCGACGCCGCCAACGTCGCCCGGTCGCGACTGGCGGCAGCGATGCCGACGGCCGATATCCGGGAGGGAGACACCGTCACCGAACTGCTGGCAGCTATCGCGGAACGAGACCCAGACGTGGTTCTCATCGGGGCCAACGCCGGGATCAAAGGGGCCTCGGGCGTGGGCACAACAGCGACGGCGTTGCTGGAGCGAGTCGACCGTCCCGTGGTTGTGGTACCGCGTCCCGACCTGTGAACTACCCCACCCTGTTCGCGCTGACGCGCTCGCTGAGGGTGGGGCTTCCTGCTTCCACGACGCGCTTTGCAGGAACCGGGGTGGTTCCCGCAGGGAGCGCAGTCTCCACAGGCGTTTCTTCGGAGTGACCCACTCCTAGTTCGGTGAGTCCGCGAGAAAGAATGTTCCACGCTGCGTTTGCGTCTCTGTCCACCTCGAAGCCACAGGCAGGACAGGAATGTTCCCGAACCCACAGTGGTTTGTCGGTTTCGACGCCACACTGAGCGCACTCTTTGGTGGTGCCTTCGGGTTCAACTTCCACAAAGTACGTGCCTTCCCGCCCACACTTCGTTTCGAGCATATCGGTGAATGTGTTCCACGCCGCCGACGCCGTGTTGCGGCTGTTTCGCGGCGATTCCAGCATCCCTTTCACGTCGAGGTCTTCGACCGCTACCAGTTCGTACTCCCGAGCGTAGTATGCCGAGAGTTTGTGCAGGAAGTCACGCCGCTTGCGCTTGATGTCGAGATGACACTCTGCTACCGTCTGTCGTTGCTTCTCCCAGTTGTTGTGGTCGGCTCATACTGGTGGCTGTAACAAACTGAAGTAATTCGCCACCCCGGGGTGTCGAATATCTTTGCGAACTTACAGCCACCAGTATCAGCCCGGAACAGGATATGAATGTGATCGTCTTCGCCGTCGAGATTGGTCAGTGTGACACCATACTTGTCCGCTTGCGCGGACCGCGGTGCTCCTTGAGGGAGGGGGCTTAGCGCCTGCATTCAGCTAAAACCGGTCAAGCAGCCCCGGATCCTCGAACTCCAGCTCCAAGTCGATATCCAGCAGCGCCTCAGTAGCGGCCGCGACGGGAATCGCGAGTGGCGATCCGGCGTCGAGGGAGGTCGGCCCGACCGGGCTGCCCACTGGGAGTTCGTGGTCGGCATCGTCGACGGTGACCGCGTCGGCGGCCTCAGTTCGGGTCGCGATCACAGCGTCGGCAGGGGCGTCGAG
Source organism: Haloarcula sp. (assembly GCA_028275075.1). Lineage (GTDB taxonomy): Archaea > Halobacteriota > Halobacteria > Halobacteriales > Haloarculaceae > Haloarcula. Next base: position 2,030 of record JAQCNK010000147.1, read on the forward strand.
GTCGCGGAGCCGACCGCGCTGTCTGGGCAGCAGGTCGACGCCACGCTGTGTCGCGGGCGCGACGAGCGCGCGCTGGTCGACAGTTGTGAGGACAGCGACGGCCTGGTTGGCCGCCACGGGCGGCACGTCAAGCAGCACATAGTCGAACCGGGCGGCGGCATCGGCGACAGCGGCCTCGACAGCACGGGCGGCCTCGGGTGTCTTCGCGCGGGCGAGGCGCTCGAAGGGCGCGTGAGCCGGACAGAACGCCACCCGCCCCGGCACGTCGTAGTCGGCATCGTAGAGGGCGTCCCCGAGATCCGTGTCACCGGTAGCGACGGCGGTCATGTCGTCCGGTATCCGGTCGTCGACGTACGTCGCAAGCCCCTGCGTTCCGAACGCGGCGTCGAGGACAGCGACCGAGCGATCAGCCCGTGCCAACGTCGCCGCCATCTCTACAGTTGTTCTGGTCGTCCCGGCGCCGCCAGCGACGCCGACCAGCGCAAGCGTCGATCTCTCCATACTATTCGAATGTCTCGTCTTGAAATAAAAATCCCAGTCCGACTGTCGACGGCGGTAGATTGTTTCGGTAAGATTGTTTCGGTAAGCTACAATAATGCTTATACAATGCAACAACAGTATATTATCTAGTAACCAGTTATTATGACAGAGAAAAATGATTTAACGTGGGACCGGCGGCGGTTTCTCCAAGTAGCGGGCGCAACGGCAGGGATCGGGCTGCTGGCGGGCTGTAGTAGTCCCACTGATCAGGAGTTTATCGCTGACGAAGTCGTGCTACCGGAGGAATCGCAAGATGATCTCGGGTTCACCACAGTCGCCGAGCGGACTGAGCGACGGGAGATCTCGAGAACGATCGGCGGCCAAGAGGTGACGGCGACACTCGAAAGCGCCATCGCAGCGTACACCGAAGCGGACACCGAGTTCAACTCTGGGGGCGAGACGGAACAGACCGAGTCAGGCGACGACATGAGCGGCGAGACGTTCACTGGCGGACAACTCACGGTCGGCGTGCTCAGCACGCCCGCCGCCAAGGTTGCCGGCCAGTCTCTGAACCCGCTGGCGAGCCTCGGGCTGAGCGAGTTACTGACGAGCAGCCAGGTGGAAAAAGCCATAGGTTCGACCGGTGCCGGAGAGGGCGGCTCCGTGGACTGGAGACGGGGTCCCGAACAGCTCTCGACGGTCGAGGGGACGTTGCTTGACCAAGATGTGACCGTCGAGACCCACGCCGGCATAGTCGAGGCCGAGACGCCCAAAGCGACCTATCTCCACATGGCTAGAGTTGTAAACGACAGCAGTATCGTCATCGCAGTCGGCATCCAGGGCTTCGACGCGGAGGACAGTTCGAAACCCTTCCTCGGCTCGGACGGCTACATGACCGAAGCGGAGTTGGCAGACGCTCAATCGACGGTCGTCGACGTGGACGCGGCGCTGGTCGTGAACTAATCAGTCGCTAATTTTCGCCGCGATATCGTCGAGTTCGCTGTCGGTCAGATCCGGTCGGTCGCTGACCAGCGCGTGGATCGGGCGGCCACCGTCCTCGGTAAAGCGCGGGATGATGTGGCCGTGCACGTGTGGGACTTCCTGGCCCGCTGCTTCGCCGTTGTTGAACGCCACGGTGCTGGCTGGCGCGTCGACAGCGTCCTCGACGGCGGGAGTCAGTCGGTGCAGCGCCGACATTACATCACCGCCGAGGTCCTCGGGCAGGTCGTTCAGTGA
>JAQCNK010000156.1 GCA_028275075.1 Haloarcula sp.
TACTCGAGTTCATCGCGGGGTGATACTCCGTTCACGCCCGGCACAGCTCCCGACCATCCCGTCATTCCCCCTCTTACATGAGTACACGACGCCGCCAGCGCCGCATCTCGACGACAGACCGCCAGACGAACAGCCCGATCCTCGGGAGACCTCGACGGAGGCCCCACCGTGACTGAGTCGGGCCGATCGGACCGTCGCGGCCGCGTCCCGAGCGTCAGCGGCGATGAAATCCGCACGGCTGTCGCCGCCCGCCTGTACGGGACCGACGGGAGTCATGAAACGACTGGAGATGAGGACAGGCAGCAATCTGCCGAACGCACCAGAGAGGCCGGACAGGAGACATCCGACACCGTCAGGGACCCAACAGCGGACCCGCTGAACGGCGACGGTTTCGGTGGAAGCGGGTCGGACGAGTCCACGGGTGACGCGGAGCCGGACGACACAACACGGCCGTTCATCAAGATCACACCGGCCCGTGAACAGGTCACACCCGGACACGTGGTCAAAGCGCTATACGGGCTCTACCGGACCGGCAGTGGCCGTCAGATGCCGCTCGGCCTCGAACAGCGACTCTCGTTCGTCAGCTCCCACCTGACCTTCGAGTTTGTAATTCACAAACCGCGAGCTACCCAGCGGTTCGACTTCTACCTCGGCGTTCGACCCTACGAGCGGGAGGCCTTCGAGACGCTTGCGGCGAACGTCCGGGCGATGTATCCCGAGTCGTTCCGCTTCGAGATCGTCCCGTTCTCTGTTACAGAGGTGTTCGAGCCGTCCGATTCGGAAGCGACCACACAGCTCGCGGCATTTGAGGGCATTGAGGAACTTGACCAGCTGGAGGGATTCGAGCCGTTCGATATCGACGCATATCATCCTCTGGTGAACAAGACATCCCGTGCGCTCGACGAGAACGGCCCACCAGAGTTGGTCCGGTGGCACGGCGTCGAGACGAAGAATAACGACTGGATGACGCTGCTGTCGCGGTTCAGCGAACTCTCACTCGACGGTGACGACGGCTACCGCTCGCCGCTGAGTGTCCTTCTCGAGCAGGCGCTCGCCACCGACGAGCCGTTCGTCTACCAGGTGGTGTTCACACCGAAGCGCGACTGGACGAAGGACGCCGAGCGCCACAAGCGCAACCTCAAGATGGGAACGACCGGCATGTGGAGCGCGTTCAAACAGGAGGCTGCGGCAACACTACTCGGGACCTCCGAGGAAGAGCGTCGCCAACGACACCGCCCGGACACGCCCGAGCAGATCGGTGGTACCATCAGCGGGCCGGACGCCAGCGGGCAGTCCACACAGCATAGTCGGATGGGCCAGGTCGATCTCAAACAGCCCGCCGTCACCTTCGATGTCTCCCTCCGGGCTGGTGGCGACACAGCCGTCATTAGTGGCATCGCAGGGGCGTTCACCGCGCTCAGCGGGCCCTATTACGGAATCGAAGGGGACGTACTGGGCGAGGACGATCGCGAGTACGGTCGACTCACTATCGCCGGCTTAGGGCGGGTCGGAGTCAGAGACCGATTCAGTGACGCCGCGCCGGTGATCGTCGCAAGCCCGGACGAGCTCGCGAACTTCGTCACGGTCCCGAGTATCGGGGCGCTCCCGAAACCGAGCCGTGGCGCCTCCGGTGGGACACCAGACGTCCGGTCACCGCTGACCGCGACCAACGAAGAACTTCTCCGGACCTTCGACACTGGGATGTGTATCGGCGAGGCCGAGACGGCTGCACTTTCGCGCCCGAACATCCCTGTTCACCTGACCGCCGAACAGCTCATCCACCACGTCCTTCGGGCGTCAACGACGGGCAGCGGAAAGACGACCGCGATGGTGAACGACGCCCTGACTGCTTACGAGCAACTCGACGGCCCGATCTTCATCTTCGATAAGAAGGGCGGCAGCATGGCCAGCGAGTACAAGCGCGCGCATTTTCATCGGTTCGGCAATCTTGACGATATCGTTCACCTGCCAGTGCCGGGTCCGAACGGCGAACTGCCGGCGTTCCCGTTCTTCGACATTCGGCCGCAACTCGCCGCCGGCGTCTCGCGAGAGGCCGCCGTCCAAGAGAAGGTCGACCGCTACAACGAGTTGCTCACGTACGTCCTCGGTGAGGAACAGCACAATCAGGCGTTCGTTGCTCAAGAGATCCTCTCGAACCTGATCGTCGCGCTGTTCGACCCCGTGTACGGCGAGGATGCGTATGCGATCAGCGACCTGCTGGCGGCGGCCACCGAAATGCAAGCGGCCGTGCCAGAGATACAGCGAGCACAACGCGGAGGAGATGAAATACAGGCCGATGAGTACCTCCCAGCCGTCGTCGACAGCGATCTTGCCATAGCACTGGAGAGACACTTTAGTGCGGAGCCACGCCGGTTTGCGACCTCTATCGACGCGGTGCTGAACC
>JAQCNK010000157.1 GCA_028275075.1 Haloarcula sp.
CCGAGCCAGTGCGGATCATGCCCGATACCCACTGGGGGGCGGGCGCGCCGATCGGTTTCACAATGCCGCTGGCCGACCGTGTCGTCCCCAACATCGTCGGCGTGGACGTGGGCTGTGGGATGGCCGCGACGAACCTGGGGCCCGAACTCCCTCTCGACGACGCCGAGCGCGAGCGCCGCGTTCGCGAGGCCGTTCCAATGGGCCGCGAGGTCCACGACTACGACGACGCGCCACACCTTCTCTCAGAGTTCCCGTTCGAGCGCGCGAACGACGTGTTCGAGCAGTTCGACGCCGCGTTCGCCGAAACGTTTGGCGAGCATATCGACCCCATTGAGTTCGACTTTACGGGGTACGATGGCGACTACTTCGAGACGCTGTGTGATCGGGTACTCGCAGACCAGCGCCAGGGAGTCGACCACGTCATCAAGAGTGCCGGCACGCTGGGCGGGGGGAACCATTTCGTGGAGTTCGCCCAGGGTCGAGAGTCCGGTGACTACTGGCTCGTTGTCCACAGCGGCTCACGCTATCTCGGGATGTCTGTCGCTCAGTACTGGCAGTCCACAGCGGCGGACCGGCGAGCAATCGGTGATATCCGCGCGGAGATCCCCGAAGAGTACACTGAATACCTCAAATTCGACCCCGACACTGTCGAATCACGGGACCTGTACACATGGGTCACCGGCGGGATGGGCGAGTCCTACATCGAGAAGGAGCGGCTCCGGCGGGAGCTATCGGGGAAAGATATCGAGGACGCCTTCGACACGCTCGGGCGGTTACAGAAGGCCGTTCGGGATGACCTGGGCGACGACGACCGCAATACAGATCTGGACTGGTTGGAAGGCCGGGAAGCCCACGGCTATTACGTCGACATGCTGTTCGCCCAGCAATACGCCCGCTGGAACCGGGAACTGATCAGCAACGCCATCTGTGATGTGCTACGCGTCGAACCCGCCGACCGCTTCCAATCCATACACAACTATATAGATTTCAAGGACCTGACGATACGGAAAGGTGCGACGCCGGCCCGGGACGGGCAACCACTTGTCGTCCCGTTCAATATGGCGAAAGGGTCCGTGCTCGCACGCGGGCGGGGGAACGAGGACTGGCTCCGGACTGCACCCCACGGCGCTGGCCGAGTGATGAGCCGGCGGAAAGCGCATGACGTGGTGGATATGGACGAGTTCGCGGCGGCCATGGCTGGCGTCTACTCCGAGTCAATCGTCGAGGCTGTCCGCGATGAGGCCCCGGTAGCCTACAAGGACGCCGAACGGATCGCCGCGGCGCTCACACCGACCGCCGAAGTCATCGAGTGGCTCGACCCAGTTCACAATCTGAAATCAACGGACTGATACTGAGTATCGTGGAGTGAGACTGCCGGCCGTACCGAACTGAAGGAATTTCGGGCCTCGTGGTGGCACACATTGTCACCGACTTACAGCCCCCATCGACGGGTCGGACGATCACCACACCCCCTATCGAGCCATCCGATACCGACCACTGACAGCCGCTTTATTACGCCATCGAGTTAACCAGGGTGTATGCACGAGACACGCGAGCGGGTCCTCGCCGCCATCGCCGACGAGCCGGTCTCCGGGCCGGAACTGGCGTCGCGGCTCGACATCTCCCGTGCGGCGGTCTGGAAACACGTCGAGGCGCTCCGGGAGGCAGGCTTCGGGATCGCAAGCGACGATGCTGGTTACACACTCACTGACGTGCCGGAGTTCGGCGGCTCGGCCGTACAGTACGGTCTCGACGCGCCCTTCGAGATCGAGTACCACAACGCGATATCGAGTACGAACGCCCGCGCTCGCGATCTCGCCGACGAGGGGGCGACGGATGTCGTGGTGTTGGCCGATGAACAGACCGGCGGTCGCGGTCGGCTCGACCGCACCTGGCACTCCCCCAGCGGCGGCATCTGGCTCTCGGTGCTCTTCCGCCCCGACGTGCCGATGGCAGCGACGCCTGTATACACCCTCGCAGCCGCCGTCGCGGTCGCTCGGGCCGCCAGAGAGGCCGGTATCGAGGCAGTGATCAAATGGCCTAATGACGTGCTCGTCAGGGTTGAAGGCGAGGAGCGCAAACTCGTCGGCATCCTCACAGAGATGGAGGGAGAGGCCGACCGCGTCTCCTGGGTGGTCGTCGGCATCGGTATCAACGCAAACGTCGATCCCGGCGCGCTCCCGAGCGAGGCCGATGCGACGAGCCTCTCGGCGGTCCGGGGCGAGCCGGTGGACAGACGCCGGTTCACGCAGCGGGTGCTGGAAACGTTCGACACCGTCGGCACGGACCCTGACGCCATCCTCGACGAGTGGCGCGAGTACGCCGCGACGCTGGGACGGCAGGTGCGTATCGACACGCCGAACCGCGAAGTGGTCGGCGAGGCCGTCGACATCGAGTATCCGGGGTCGCTCGTAGTCGATACCGGGGACGAACTGGTCACCGTCTCCGCTGGCGACTGTGACCACCTCCGGCCAATACGATAGGTCCCATCACCGGCCGTTATCTCGCTGTCGCAACGACGCTCCCATCGACCCACCCGACCGTCGTCAATGAAACTCGTCTAAGGTGGCATGGATACCCCGTCGCACGTCCCGGATACGCGTGCCGTCAAGATTGAGGCCGAGTTCGCGAACTGCGGCTTCGCCGACGCGTTCACTGTCCTCGGCCGGTGCGTACACGCCCAGGCGCCACTGGTCCGTCTGGGCGGCTCGGATGGCGGTGACCAGTGTCGACTGTTCGCCCAGTCTCCGGATCTCCCCGTTGACGAGGACGCGACTGGTCGACTCTCTCATCGACGGCGTTGCGGGGATATCCAGGATGACGGCCGGCGGCGCGACGTTCGCGGCGTCGGCGATCTCCGCCTCAAGCTCACGGATATCGTCGTGGTCGGCTGCCAGTAATTCGTCGGGCACGGCTTGGCGCTCGGCCCACACCGCCCGTTTGAACAGGTGGCGTTCGGTCAACCGGCGGGCGTACGCTTCGGTCGCCTCGCTTTCGCGCAACCGGACAAGCAGATCGTAGTCATCCCACCGGCGCAACTGCTCGGCCGTTACGTCCGTCTCGCGCAACAACCGCTCTGTCCCGCGTCGGAGCATCGATTTGGCGATCCGGGCGACGTGATGGGCGTAGACGGTGGGGTTCATCAGCGCCCGTGCGAGTAGCAGGGACTCGGCCGTCTGGACGTTCCCCTCGTCAAGCACGAGATCCCCGTCGACGAAGCGAAGCTCTCTGACCAGTCGCTCGTGGTCTATCGTGCCGTAGGGCACACCGGTGTGGTGGGCGTCCCGAACGAGGTAGTCCATCCGGTCTACGTCGAGCTCCCCGGAGACGAGTTGGCCGAGTTCGCCCTCCCCGCTGACGAGCGCAGCCACTTTCGCCGGCGAAAGATCGTGGCTCGCCAGCACACTCGCCACCTCGCCGTGTTGTAGCAGCTCAGCCACATCATCATGGTACTTCCCCGTTTTGCGGTGGACAATCTCCTCGATATTGTGGCTGTACGGGGAGTGACCCACGTCATGGAGCAGCGCCGCCGCTCGGACTCGCTCGGCCTGTCGGCCCTCGATGCCGAGATGGGAGAGCGCCCGGTTTGCGAGGTGATAGACCCCAAGGGAGTGCTCGAATCGGGTGTGGTTGGCCGACGGATAGACCATCGTCACCGTCCCCAACTGCTTGACTCGGCGAAGCCGCTGGACAGGCGGTGTCTCGACCAAGTCAGCGGCGACGCCTTCGACCGCGATATGGTCGTGGACGCTGTCCTTGATAGTGGTCATTACACTCACGTTGGCCGGCGGCGGGCAAAACAGTACTCCCGGCTACTACAGCCGCGCGACGGCACTCAGCAGGGCCAGCAGTTCCTCTTCGGTCGCGTTCCCCATTCGAACAGCGTCTCTGGGGTCCCGTCCTTGCTCTACGACAGTCGCTATCGCCTGCTCGGGGCCGTAATCTCGGTTGTAGACGAGCCAGGCGGCCAGCACTTGTCCGGTCCGGCCGATGCCGGCCAGAGAGTGCACTACAACCGGCTGCTCGGCCACGCGACTCTCGGAGAGGAACGGGAGTATCTCTTCTATGAGTACGTCTTCGGGCACCAAGTGGTGATCCTTGACCGGTGCGTGCAGCACATTCGCCTCACCGAATATCGTTGCGTACCTGCCAGGGATAGCCCCGTAGTTGTCCAGTTGAGAGCCAGTCAGCAGACAGCAGACTCGTTCGATAGCTTCCGCTTTCATAAACTCCGCCCAGTCGTTGATCGCGGTAGCGTTGCCGGCGGCCGAATGCCAGCCCGGCGTACAGGCTCCGTAGACGAACGCTTCGTCCGGGGCCGCTGGCGCAAATCTGTGTGCGTTCAATGTGGAAAAACCCCAACAGACGAACAATCAGAGTCGACGGTATTGAGTTTACCCGCGCAGTTTTCAGCAGTGATTCTTAGCCGACTGCTTCGAACACCGGATTTCAGGGCCACGTTTATACCGTCAGTCTCCCCTACGTCGGCGTATGGTTACTTTCCTCGCCGGCGGGACCGGGACGCCGAAGTTGCTCTCCGGTGCCGGCGACGTGTTCGCACCAGAGAGGACGGCGGTGGTCGCAAACACAGGCGACGATATCGAACTCGGCGGCCACTTGGTCTGTCCCGACCTCGATACGGTACTCTTCCTCGACGGCGGCGAACTGGACAGAGACACCTGGTGGGGAATCGCGGACGACTCTGCTGAGACCCACGACGAACTCTCTCGGCTGGCGGCGGCTGCCGACCTCCCGACTGGGCCACAGTATCTCGACGACGACGCCCAGACAGATGGGCGCGACATCGCCCGCTGGCGACGCTTTTCGGGGATTGCCGAATTCATGCATATCGGAGACCGAGACCGCGCGGTTCACATCACCCGGACATCACTGCTTGATACCGGCCACTCGCTGACATCAGCGACCCGACGGTTGGCCGACGCGTTCGGTCTCGACCGCGAACTGCTACCGATGAGCGACGACCCCGTGGCAACGCTCATTCACACCTCGCAGGGCCCGATGCATTTTCAGGAGTGGTGGGTCGGCCGAAACGGCGCGCCAGT
>JAQCNK010000243.1 GCA_028275075.1 Haloarcula sp.
CGCCTGCTCCGTGACGCCAAAGCGGCGGGTGCGACCACCGTCGACGGGGCGTGGATGTTGTTGTACCAGGGCGTCGAGGCGTTCGAGCGCTGGACCGGCGAGTCGGCGCCGGTGGCCCCAATGAACGCGGCGTTGCGCGATGGGCTCGAGGAATACGCACCAGCAAAAGATTAGTATGGTGGGGCAGAAGACAGAGTATGAGTTTGTTTCAGAAGCTAAAGTCTGCACTTGGGCTCAACGAGACCCGATCGTCGGGGTCTGGCCACTCCGAGGACGTTGATGTCACCGTCGAGCGTGCGCCGTCTACGGAGGATGAGGACGCTGTCAAAGGAACGGAGACAGCGAGTAGTGAGACGGAAGCTGCTGCCGACAGCGCCGACGGCGAAAGCGACGGCCAGTCAGCCGAGGAGTTCGAAACCCCGGCTGACGAGACGGGCGCTGAGCTCGATACTGATACGGAGTCGAACGAGACAGCCGACGCGGACGACGGCGACGGCGTCGAAGCCGCGGAACGAACCGCCCCAGTCACGGAGCTGAAAGGTATCGGGCCCACGTACAGCGACAAACTCGCCAGCGCGGATATCGAGACCGTCAGCGAACTGGCCGGGGCCGACGCCGCTGAAATCGCCGAGGATACCGACCTCAGCGAAAGCCGGATTACCGGCTGGATCGAGAAGGCAAACGACTACTGATTTTCCAGCGGCAGGGCCCGGTCGAACTGGGTCCCAGGTCGGATACTGCCCGAACCACAAGCGAATTATCCGCCGGGCTGTTTCCTCACGGTAATGCCACGGGTCGAGACAAGCCGGGACGCTTTCGAGGGTCTCGCGGCGGACGCGCCACCGACGGCCCGGATTCCCGTCGCGGTTTCCGTCACTGTCGACGACCCCTTCACAGCCTACCGCCGGGCCCGGGAGCCGACCGGCGGCGTCTATCTGGGGACGACTGGCGGCCAGTCTGGATGGGGATACTTCGCCACCGCACCCGCCGAATTCGTTGAGGTGGGTCCCGATGAGGGTCCGACGCTGGCCGCGCTGACCGACGCGCTGGCCGACGACCGGCTCGTCCGAGGTGAGTGTGACGTTCCCTATCCGTGTGGCGCGATCGGCTGGCTCTCGTACGACGTGGTCCGCGAGCTGGAGTCACTACCCGACAGCGCCGACGACGACCGCGCGCTGCCACGGCTCCAGCTCGCCACGTACGACCGCGTTGCGGCGTGGACCGAACCGCGCGGCGATGGCACGGTCGAGCTTACAATCACGTCGTGTCCGCGCCTCGGCGATCACGATTCGGTTGGCGTGGCCTACGAGTTCGCCCGCCAGCACGCTCTGGAACTGGCCCGCAAGCTCACCGAGGGCGACCCCACGGTGGGTGAGCCACCGGTCGCGGCCGACAGCGCCGCCTTTGAGAGCGACTGCACGCCCGAGGCCTTCGCCGAGCGCGTACACACTGTCAAGCAGTATATCCGCGATGGCGATACGTTCCAGGCGAACATCTCACAGCGACTCTCGGCCCCCGCTTCGGTCCATCCGGTCGAAGCCTTCGACGCCCTTCGCGAGGTGAACCCGGCACCGTACTCTGCCCTTGTGGAGTTCCCCGGCGTCGACCTCGTCAGCGCGAGCCCCGAACTCCTCCTCCAGCGCGACGGCAACAATCTGGTGACAGAGCCTATCGCCGGCACCCGGCCGCGGGGGTCGACTGGCGAGGCGGACAACCGACTGGCCGAGGATCTGCGGGAAGACGAGAAAGAGCGGGCCGAACACGCGATGCTCGTTGATCTTGAGCGCAATGATCTCGGGAAAGTGAGTCGGTTCGGGAGCGTCGAGGTAACCGATTATCGCCGCATCGACCGTTACTCCGAGGTGATGCACCTCGTCAGCGAGGTCGAGGGGACGCTCCGTGAGCGGGCGACGCTTGAGGACGCTATCGCGGCAGTGTTCCCGGGGGGCACCATAACCGGCGCGCCCAAGCCACGGACGATGGAGATTATAGACGAGGTCGAGTCGACCCGACGGGGGCCATACACCGGCTCGATTGGGATCTTTGGCTTCGACGGGAAAGCGACGCTCAATATCGTCATCAGAACGCTGGTCCGATACGCCGACGAGTACCATCTCCGGGTCGGCGCAGGCATCGTCCACGATTCCGTACCCGACCGCGAGTACCAGGAGACGCTGGATAAGGGACGGGCACTCGTCACGGCAGTCGACGAAGCGCTGGGCAAGCGCGCGGATCTCTCGGTGGAGGGTGCGAAATGAGTGGCTCGCTCGCCCCAACCGTCCTCGTCGTGGACAACTACGACTCGTTTGCCTACAATCTCGTCCAATACGTCGGCGAGGTGGTCCTGCGCCTGGGCGGGAGTGAGGACGATGTGGTCGTCCGGCGAAATGACGCACTCACCGTCGATGATATCGGTGCACTGGACCCGGACGGTATCGTTGTCTCACCGGGGCCGGGAACACCCCAGGATGCGGGTATCTCGATGCCGACGTTCGCCGAACTCGACTACCCCACGCTGGGGGTCTGTCTGGGCCACCAGGCGCTCTGTGCCGCCAACGGGTCCGAAGTCGGCCATGCCGACGCGGTGGTGCATGGCAAGTCCTCGTCGGTGACCCACGACGGTGAGGGTGTCTTCGAGGGGATACCGGACCCGGTCGAGGTGGGCCGCTACCACTCGCTCGCAGTCGAGCGCGATGCCCTGCCCGACGCGCTCGAAGAGACGGCTCATACCGTCGAGACGGCCGAGGCCGACATCGTGATGGCCGTGCGCCACCGCGAATCGCCCCATGTCGGTGTCCAGTTCCACCCGGAAAGCATCCTCACTGACCACGGGACGACAATGGTCGAGAACTTCTGTCTGTTATGCAATACCACGTAGACGGCGAACTCGTCCCCGAGGACGACGCCACAGTGTCCGTGCTTGACCGCGGGTTCATGTACGGCGACGCGGCCTTCGAGACGCTCCGTGTGTACGGCGGTGTTCCCTTCGAGTGGGACGCCCACCGTGATCGGTTACAGTACACGGCGGAGACGCTGGGCTTCGCCGATGCGGTTCCGGCCGACCTGCGCGAGCGGGTCGACGAGACACTCGCGGCCAACGACATCGAGGAGGCCTACTGCAAAGTCTCGGTCTCTCGCGGTGTCCAGCCTGGAACCCTCGACCCCCAGCCCCAGGTCGACCCGACGGTCGTGGTCATCGTCAAGCCGCTCCCGCGCGGGGGCCGCGACGGGGACCCCGTCTGGGACGGCCCGGCAACGGTCCAGACTGTCAGGACGCGGCAGGTTCCCAGCGAGGCCGTCCCGGCCGACATCAAGAGTCACAACTACCTCAACGGCATCCTCGGGCGGCTGGAACTGCGCCGGTCGGCGGGCGACGGCGACCCCGCCGACGAGTGTGTGTTGCGCGATACTGACGGCAATATCGCCGAGGGCGCGACGAGCAATCTCTTTTTCGTGACCGAGAACGGGCTGCGAACCCCGAGTGCGGAGCTGGATCTGCTGGCCGGTGTCACTCGGGACATCGTGATCGAACTGGCTCGCGACGAGGGGTTCCCGGTCGAGACCGGCGCGTACTCGCTAGATGCACTGCGCAACGCCGACGAGGCGTTTCTAACTAACTCGACCTGGGAGATCCGCCCCATTGGAACGGTGGACGGCATCGACGTCGGCGCCGGGCCGATGACGAAGCTGCTCCAGCGACTGTACGACGAGCGGGTTGAGACAGCCCACTACTGATACTGGTGGCTGTAACGATTTGACGCAAAAGGTGTCGGCAACCGGGACGTTGAAACCGTCGAGGACCAAACGGAATTCAACGATGGACGAGGACAGTCGCATCGCGGCCGTCGAAGACGTCCCCGAGGACGGCAGCTTCCTCTTTACCGTCCGAGAGGGGTTCGACACCTCGGAGGCGATTCTCGTATCGCTCGCTGACGGCGTCGTCGCGTTCGAGAACTACTGCCCACACTGGCGGGACGTGCGTCTCGACAAGGGCAGCGGCGCGACCGTACGGGAGGACGAACTGGTGTGTGAGAAACACGGCGCGACCTTTGAGCGCGATTCGGGGTCGTGTACCTTCGGTCCCTGTGAGGGAGCGGTACTCGAGGAAGTTGAGACCACCGTCGAAGACGGCGAAGTCTATCTGACCGACGACCGCTACGAGTTCGAAAACCGAGGACCGTCGGGCGACCACGACCTCTCTTCGGGGAGCCGTATCGGCTTCTCCGGCCAGTAGCCCTGGCCAGCAGAGCCGGTTCGCAACTGTTTACTGGCGAGTGGCAAGGTTGTAGTAAAGTTACATGTGGTGTTATAGTGTGGTAGGTGGTAACAACAACTATGACGCGCGAAAACCGCACAACGGCCGAGGCCTGTCCCGTCTGTGACAACAATCCCGTCGTATTAGAAGACGGCGGCTACTTCTGTGACTGTTGCAACGAGGAACTCGCTCGCGGGGACCTGGTAAAACTCACCTGACACGATTGGTTGCAACGATATCCCGGTACTTTGCCGGGCCGGGTCCAGCAACTCCCGGAAACAGCTTACAGCTGACCGTATGACTGGATCAGCCGATTGTGTAGGCCGGTTCGTCGACGCTCTCGGCCTTGCACTCGGGGCACCTGCTTGGACGGTTGGTCAGGTCGTCAAAGTCGGTAAAACCACACTCGTTACACTCCGGCGGGGCGACGAGTAACTGCTCGTCCGTGGGTTCGAGTGATTTCGAGATGTGCTCGACGTGTGTGAGCGCGGTACTCGTCGGGATTTCGAAGTCGTTGGCTATACTGCCCGCGGCCATGGGCCCATCGCGCAGTCGGTCGGCGATGCGCTGGCGTGTCGTGCGACTGGCCTCGCGCATACCGATTGTACGTTGCCGGCGGTAATAGATTTTTGTGGCCGTTCATGCGGTCAGCCCTACTACTGCAAGCTGTAAGCTCGTGTAACTGTTCGCCGCGCTGGGATGGCGACATATTTCAGCTTGCGTCAGCCGACAGCCGAAGAAAGATACTTATACTAACAGACGTCGGGCAGATAGTCGTAACTCCGACCCGAGGTCAGTCGTCGTTAGCCGTCGCTTCCGGCCCTTCGCCGTCGGCGGACCGCGGCCCGGCCGCGTGGCCCTCGTGTTGGAGTGCCGTCGCGAACAACGCCGGTGAGATGGCGGGCACTTCGGCGTCCTCTACGGCACCCTCGGACTCGATATCCTCGACCGACCGCGGATACTTTCGGAGGTCCTTGTGGATTGCGATGCCGGCGTCGGCGCCCTCGCCCATCGCCACGGGAATCTGGTTGTGTCCCGGCGTCAGGTCACCGACTGCGTACACGCCGGGGACCGAGGTCTCGCCGTGGTCGTCGACGGCGACAGTGCCGTCGTCGTTGCGCTCAAGCCCCAGCTCCTCTGCGATTTCGGCCTGGTAATCGGACCCCAGCATCGGGAACCCACCTTTGTACTCCCGCACTGACCCGTCTTCGAATTCGTAGGCCTCCAGCCAGCCGTCGTCGTCGGTTCGCTTCCCCGACAGCTCCGTGTCGACAATCTCGACCGGATGGTTGTCGAGCATTTGCTGGGTGTTCTCGCTCCACTCGGGCACCTCGCCGCGGGTCAAGATGTCAACATCATCGGTGTAGTTCAGCATGATCATCGCGACGTGGGCGGCGGCCTCGCCGGTTCCCATCACGAAGACTGGCTCACCGACGAACATGAACGCGTCACAGTGGAGACACCAGTGTAGTCCCTTTCCGGTCCGGGGCAGTGGCGGGTCCGGTCGCTCATCGGAAAAGCCGGTCGCGAGGACGACGCGTTTCACCGTCAGGTCGCCGTCGGCCGTCGCCACGTCAAAGCCGTCGCTGTCGAGGGGGTCGACCGACTCAACGAACCCGCGCCGGTAGGTCCCGCCGTAGTCTTCGACCTGTTCGCGGGCCGTCTGCAGGAACTCGTTGCCGCTCACGTCCTCTGTGACGCCGATGACGTTGTGCGTATCGGTCATCAT
>JAQCNK010000172.1 GCA_028275075.1 Haloarcula sp.
GTGAGTTCGGCGGTGGCGTCGCTGACGCGGGTCAGTTCGAAGCGTTCGAACGTGGGGACGAGCGTGTCCATCCCGGTGACGTTCTTCGTGCCGGCGGCCAGTTTGTTGCCCGCTGTGTCGGCTATCGAGCCTTCGTCTGTGAACCCGACGGTGACGGTATCCACGTCGAGTCGATTTTCGAGCAGCAACACCACGCTAACGCCGTCGTCGGCTGACTCGACAGAAACGTTGGAAACGTTCACGGCGCTGACGGTGAAATCGTCGGCGGCTATCGACGACCGGTCGATGGTGTCGTTATCAGTAAAGGTGAGTTTTATCTCCGTTGGTCCGGCTTTCGTCGCGTTCGTCCACTTGGGCGGGTTGGCGTTGCCCTCCCCGGCCTCTTGGGCTCCTGTCGCCATCCCCGGTCCAGTGATAGCGAGTAAACCCGCGAACAATAGCAACGACAGGAGGAGCCAGCGGCTGGCGCGGCGCCCACTAATGGACGCCGCCCTGTCGACAGTCTCTCTGGCCCCTCGCATACGTCCCAGTTGCTCGGGAGCCAGTATCAATTGCCCGGCACCATTACACCTGCTGATAACCGCCTATACGGGTCGACAGAACGATTGATAGAGCCAGACCCCGGCGACTATCTATCAGGGCTTCTGTCGACGCGTATAAGCTATCTAGCCACTGCGAGTCAGTGCACACCCGACCGCACGCCAGCAAGGCGGCCGGTGTGTAGATCGGGTAACTGGTACTACTGATGGTACACTGGCTGTACAGACCGGCGTCCACCGAGCCCGGTTGTCACCGAGTCGTGGTCGGTTCGGGGAAATCATAGGAAAAGCGCTCTTCATATGAGCGAATCCAAACTGTTTGAGTGACTCCCTCGAAATACAATTCGCTGACTGCTGCAAGCACCAGTATCTTTAACATTTAGCGTTTGATAATGTAACCTGTACAAGACCGAACTACCCTACTGTTCTGAGCAGTGGGTGCTCGGTGATAGCCTCACGAGTATACTGCCAGTCGGTGCGCGTATATCTAGCAGCGGAAAGTGAGCAGAGGCGAACCATCCACCCAAATGAACCCGCAACAGAGTATCAATACGTATGTCCCAAGCTCCCCCTGAAAAACAAGAGGCTGAACGGTTCCCGGGACCTGATCCAGGTGAGCAGTGTCTCGTCTACAACGACCCAATGAACTGTCTGTTGCAGTATCTCCCGGAACAGGCCTTCGAGCATTTACTGATAGTTACGTTCCGTACACCTAGTGCTGTACGTGAATCACTGGAGCGAAGAGGTGTCGAGATGGACGGCATCGGAATTGTCCCACTGTCGGCAAGTGATGTCGCACCTGTCGATACTCCCAGCCAGACAAAAGCTATCAATCCGTCAGATCCGACTGCGCTGAGTGTTGCATACACGGAAACTCTTGAGAGTCTTCCCGACGACGACGGTTGGGTAGTCTGTGAGCGGGCGGCATTGCTCGAACTGTATCTAGAAGACGAGATACTGAAGCGCCTTATCAAACATCTTACCGATCGGGCAGCGGCGAACGGCTACCGGGGGATCTATGAACTCGGTTCGGACTCCGCGAGCACGGAAACAATTCAAGCATTTGAAGACACGACCGATCGCAGTGTGAACAGTTCTACCGTCGATTCCAACCTGCATTGACCACTCTTTACGAACGTTTACGAACGTATAGCCGGCAGTATCAGGAGCATCCTACTTGATTGGAGCCATCACGCCGCTTCTTCGGCTAGCCTTTCGAGTTCTGTCAGCCGCGGCAGCTCCGTGACACCGCTGAACAAGACGAGGACCGAGAGTCTGGAACCGTCTGGCATCGGCATATCGCCGCTCCGTACCTCCGGAGACTGTAGTTCGTCCGCAAGCCACTTCCGGCCGTCGGTAACCGCATCTCGGAGTAACCATGCTGGTGGCCCGGCAAACACTGTCAGGGCCCGATCAGCAGAGTCTAGCGCACAGTCGGCCGTCAGTTTGCCACGGACAGACCGACGCAGCGTCGTTTCGACGGCATCGTATGCCTCTATTTCATCAACATCGTCGGAGCTGTCGGCGAAAAAGCGCTCCCTGACACGGTCGATGACGCTGTCCCCACCTGTGTTCCCGTCCGCATGTACGTCTTGACTTGCGTAGCCAAGCGTTACAAACCCCGAATCAGAGATGGTCGCAATTATTTCGCTGGCATCGACGACACTTTCGCCGACCAGTTCGGACCCAGCGACTTCACCAGCCGAAAATAGCGTACCCAGCCGCGTCGCTACTGTTTCGTTCAGCGTCTCGCTGGCTTCCTCGACCGTCTGCCCGCTTCCGAGCCATATCTCGTTGTCGAACAGAATCCGTCCGTCAACTGGCGTCTTTAGCGCTCTGAGCGCTTTGATCGTGTTCGTGGCCGTATCCGCATCACTGCCGGCGGGTAACACTGACACACAGTAGATCGGGATCGTGTAAATTTCTCTGAGTGCATCGGCGATATGTGCCGTCGCCCCGCTGCCCGTCCCGCCGGCGAGCCCGGATACGAGGACAATCGCGTCGATATCGCTCGTAATCAGTGGATCTATCGCCCGCCGCACTTCGAGCTGTTCGTCTTCGATAGCGGCGATCCCCATCGCTCGGTCCCCGTCCGTCCCGGGCCCGTTTGTCTCAAACTGTCCGAACGCATGTCGCTGGTCGTCCGGAACTGCGGTGAGTTCAGCGAGTGCTTCAGCGTCCGTATCGACGGCACAGGCCGCGCCAAGATACGTGGTATCGCGTTGTTCGTCGTCTAGCCACATGCTGTCGACGAGCCGACCCCCCGCACCACCGATCCCTACTGTCGCAACTCGCATATGTTATCTCTTGTGTAGACTGATATTATAGTATACGGGTCGAAAGCAGCCCTGATAGATATTTGCCGGGGTCTGGCTCTATCAATCGTTCTGTCGACCCGTATACGCCCGTCATATCCTCCCGTGCTTCGTATCGGACAATAGCTTCAAATAGCTGTGCTTGGAAATCGGATGTATGCGTTTTGAACGACAAAGTGGTGTATTTCTCCATCTCACGTCACTCCCCGGTCCGCACGGCGTCGGCGACCTCGGCGACGGTGCCCGGGAGTTCATCGACTTCCTCGCTGAGGCCGACCAGTCGCTGTGGCAGTTCTGCCCGCTCGGGCCGACCTCCGGCGCCCACGGCAACTCCCCATACCAGGCGTACTCGGCCTTCGCGGGAAACCCGATACTGATCGACCTCCGGGAGCTCGCTGACCGTGGATACCTCGACGACGGGGAGCTTGAACCACCGGATGCCGCCTCTCCACACGAAGTCCGGTACGACTCCGTTATCGAGTTCAAGGAATCGAAGCTTCGGTCAGCTTTCGACTCGTTCCAGACCAACCCGAACAGTGACGACGTAGACGCGTTCGAGGCGTTTTGCGATGCCGAAGCGGCGTGGCTCGATGACTACGCGCTGTTCATCTCGCTGAAAGCCGAGTTCGGCGGACAGCTCTGGACTGAGTGGCCACAGGAACTGGTCACCCGTGACCCTGACGCCCTCGCCGAGCGCCGCGACCAACTTGCTGAGGAGATACGGTACCACAAGTTCGTCCAGTGGGTGTTTGACCAGCAATGGGCGGCAATGGCAGACTACGCGGCCGAGAACGGCGTCAAACTGGTCGGCGACCTTCCGATCTACGTCGCGCTGGACTCGGCGGATGTCTGGTCGGCACCCGAGGTGTTCCGGCTTGACGAGAACAACCACCCCACAGAGGTAGCCGGCGTCCCGCCCAATCCCGGCGACGACGGTCAGCGCTGGGGGAACCCGGTGTACGACTGGGACGCGATCAGGGACAACGACTACGCCTGGTGGCGCCAGCGCTTCGACCGACTCTTCGATCAGGTCGACATCGCCCGCATCGACCACTTCAAAGGGTTCGACGAGTTCTGGGCTATCCCCGCCGAAGCCGACAGCCCGGCTGCCGGCCAATGGCGCGAGGGCCCGGGGCGGGACTTCTTCGACCGGATGCGCGACCACCTCGGCGACCTCCCGTTCCTCGTTGAGGATCTCGGCTTCCTCGACGAACGCATCGCGTCACTACGCGACCACTACGACTTCCCCGGCATGCGCGTGCCACAATACGCCGACTGGTGCGAGCAGGGCCACATGTACCAGCCCATGAACTACCCGGAGCAGTCGGTCGGATATACGAGCACCCACGACACCGACACTATCGTCGGCTACTGGCGCGAGCTCGGCGACCGCCAGCGTGACTGTCTCAAACACAACCTCGGGACCGACGGAGAGGGCATCGAGTGGGATATGATCGAGGCGGTGTGGAACTCCAACGCTGTCGTCGCGATGACAACGATGCAGGACTTGCTCGGGCTCGACAGCGACGCCCGCTTCAACACCCCCGGCACCGCTACCGGGAACTGGCGATGGCGCGTCACGGCCGACGG
>JAQCNK010000175.1 GCA_028275075.1 Haloarcula sp.
GTCGCGGCGTCGAACAGCTGGAGACCGTCGTCGACGACCTCGTCGCGGAAACTGAGCCAGACGGCGACAGACAGGATATCCTGTCGACGCTCGTCACCGCCAGCGAGCGGTCGGACGAGGGTCCCACCGAATCGGAGCTACGGAGCCAGATCATCACCTTCCTGTTCGCCGGTCACGAGACCAGCGCCACCGCGTTGACGTGGGCGCTCTACGAACTCGGCAGGAAACCAGCAGTTGCCGACCGACTCTACGCGGAGGTCGACGACGTCGTGGACGGCGCCACCGCGACGCTGGCGGACCTTCCAGAGTTGACGTACACGAAGCAGGTGCTCAGAGAGACGCTCCGGCGATACCCGCCGGCCGCCGCCATCTTCCGGGAGGCCGACGAGGACGTCCTCGTCGGCGAGTACCGCGTGCCGGCGGACACGTTCGTCGTGCTCCCTCAGTTCCACGTCCACACCGATAACCGGTGGTGGACCGACCCGGACCGGTTCGACCCCTCCCGGTGGGACGGTATCGAGGAACCGCCGGGTGACCGACCGGAGTACTCCTACTTCCCGTTCGGGGGCGGACCGCGCCACTGCATCGGAATGCGTTTCGCACGGATGGAGCTCACACTCGCGCTCGCGACAATTGCAGGGCACTGTCGGGTCACTCACGACTGGGACGATGTCCCCGTCGACGTCGGGTCGACGGTTCACCCCGGTGAGTCGATCCACGCCACCTTCTCCGGACGCGAGTGACACCCCCTCGTCGGTCAGTACCTCGCTACAGTCCGTCGGTCGAGTCGACGCTGATCTGGGTGAGTTCGACGCGCGACGGCCGCGAGGCAGCAAAGACGACCATCTTCGCGACGTCGTCCGGATCCATCGCTCGTCCGTCCCAGGACCCCCAGTCGTTGAGTTCGGTGACGGCCGGGCCGGGCATGACGACCGTGACACGGACATCTCGTCCGACATTTCCTTTCGCAGTGACCGCATGAAATCGTTGACGCCGAACTTCGAGCCGTATACAGCGTTTCGTTGGCAATACTGACCAACCTCCGGGAGTTTCTTGTCCCGGAAGCTGGAGGGTGCCATGATGTTGCTGACGGTGGTGTCCGCTCGGTGCCCACAGAGTTGCTCCCACTGAGAATCCGAGAACCGGTTTATTGCTGGTCCCTCCCACACCCCGGATACGATGCAGGTTACAGTGCGTGGCACACTCATCGCGGTCACTCCGCTGATGCTCGTCGCGATTGTCCTCGGAATTGGTGTCGGGGGCTACGGCGGGTACGACTATATTCAGCAATCGAACGCCGTCGATGACGCCGTTGCCGTCGAGACGACCGTCCTCGACGCTCAAGTCAGTGAATCCGACGGTCGTCGACTCTACTATCGCGTCACCGTCGAACACACCTACCAGTATCGGGGCACCGAGTATACGAGCGAACAGGTGTTCCCCGGAACGACCAGCCCGATATACACCGTTCGGAGTGACGCAGAAAACATCATCGAACCGTACTATCCCGGCGCGACGACGACCGCCTACGTCGATCCCGACGCTCCGGCAAGGGCGTTTCTCAAACGTCAGACGACGCTAGCGCCGCTCAAGTTCGTAGGCTTTGGCGGCCTCATCTTCCTCTTGACGACACTTCTCGCTATTGGGCCGCGCGATCCCGGCCGGAACACAGAGTTGCGCCCGAGGTGCGAACACGAGCCGAAACGGTACGAGACACTGTTCGGATTCCACCGTGATGCGGTCAACCGTCTCAGCAAGCGGCTTCTGCTGAGCGCACCGGCTGTTTGCCTCGTCGCGCTCGGTGCGACGGCCGGCATCGGATACACGGCAGAGTCGTCGTCAGTACAGGCTGATCTGACGGACCCAGTCGGATTCGCGTTGCTCACAGCTGCCATCGCCGGGCTCGTATCGATAGTTGCCCTCGTACTCTACGGGGCCTGGTCGTTTACCGAGTACCGGCGACTCCGAGAACGGATTCCGGAGCCGCGGCCACCGAGTCCGTTCCGGCATCCCTCACGACTCGTCACGATCCTCTATACCAGTGACGGACTCGATGCCTACGGCCGACGGGCGAAACTGACCGGCTTCGTGTTCACCGTGACCGGGGTCCTGGTTGGAGTATTCGCATTTATTATCGTTACAGCGGTGTAGCCGCTGACAACCGCGCTTCGACGTGTCGAATTACATCGAAAACAGCACGAAAGCACACGAGTTTTCGTGGAATGAAGCGCGCACGCTCATCTGAAGACGTAGCGGCAGTTTGTACACCAGACGCGGGGATTGCTGTCCCCGGCCTGGGTGGCGGTTTCGCCACACTCCGGGCAGGGAGCCTCTTCCCAGGCCTGCTTACAGCGCCGCTCGGTCACCGCATCGAGCTGCTCTGGCCACAATACCATTGACCTAAGCCCAACAATACACTGTAGCATCCCGCCGAAAGCTGTTTGATTGCACACAACAACTAGCGTACGGCGGAATGCTGTAATTCTCAGGGCGTGGTTTCATTTGCTCCCTTAGAAGCCCCGAATAAAAAGATTTCGGGGCTGTTGCTGACTCAGAACAAGAGCATAGCCGCCAATGCCACGGGGCACGTCCCTCCGGTATGAAAGTGTTCAGTCGCCTCAAAATCGGATTCGGGATGGCTCGCCGGAGCGGCCGCGTGCTCAGAGCCCATCCGAAACTTTTGCTGTTACCACTTCTGGGCGGGATCTCCGGCATCGCGTTCATCGCAACGCTGTTTGGGAGCCTGCTCCTCACCGATTCCGTTCAGGATCCCGGGGTAGTACTGTACGGCGCGTTGTTCCTCGCCTATCTCGTCGAGACGTTCGTCGCGTCGTTTTTTACGGCAGCCCTCGTCGCAGCGACTCGGACTGTCCTCCATGGCGAGGAGCCGTCAATCCGTGACGCACTCGCCGCCGCCTGGCAGCGGAAGCTACCGCTGCTAGCCTGGTCAGTAGTCGCCGCTATCGTTGGTGTGATCATCCGCATCATCGAATCGGAGGACAGCCTCGTCGCGCAACTCCTCGCCGGCGTCTTCGCGGTGGCATGGGGCGTGATGACCTATTTCGTCGTCCCCGTGATCGTCTTCCGTGACCCGTCTCTCACGGAGATGTTCTCGGAGAGCGCGACCACGTTCAAAAATACGTGGGGAGAGTCCACTGGGGCAATGGCCACGATCGACGTCTTCTCGTTCCTGCTGGCGCTCGCCGGCCTCGCGCTCGGTGTCCTCACGTTCGTCGTGACCGCAGGCACGGGGATCCAGCTGCTGGCGGCGGTCGTGATCGGTGGATCCGGATTCGTCTTCGGCCTCCTGCTCGGGAAAGCACTCAGTGGTGTCGCCAAGACGGCGCTGTACGTCTACGCGACCGAGAGTACCGCACCGGCGTTCTTCGACGACATGGACTTCGGGACGTTCGGCGGTGACACGTCGGCGTCCACTCGCGGCCCCAGAGACCGGTCCGGCGGTTCCGGAGGCGGCCGAATCTGACGATCGATAACGCTGAAATATGACCTCGTAGACACGATGACTTGGCTCACTCGTATACCCACGCACGTTCGGCGGGGAACGAAAATCACCCGTGCAGAGTGGACGCGCCACCGTCGTGAATTCGGAACCCCGTTGACGGGAAAGCCTGTCTTCCTCGTCGTCCTACTGGGACTCGCCGCCGGCCTCAGCTGGCTCGCATACTCGCTGGGACGCGCCATCACTGCGGGACAGCCGTTTCCGGATGATCTGCTGGGTCTCGCTGTGAGCGTCGCGTTCGTCTGGCTGGTCTGGCGCAGCTCGAAGTACACACACGTCCGCTTCGAGCGGCTGAACCCGGACCTGCTGTTGACGACTGTCCCCGCCAGAACGGCTGCGCTCGGCCTGCTGGGGTTTGTCTCCGCTCGCCTGCTCACCACGCTCGCCGTTCCGACGCTCGGCATCGCCATCGGCACCGCCGTCGGATTCCGAGCGCCGGGGGCCGTACTCACGGTCACCCTCGCGATCGGGTGCATGGGCATGCTCGCCGCTGCACTCGGGACCACCAGCAGGCTCGCGGCTCGCCTCGTCGCACTCCGATTCGTCCGCGCACGGTACTACAGAGACCTCCTCATCGTCTTCGGCTGGATCCCGCTCGTGATCGGTGCGATGCTCCTGGAGGCACTGTCGCTGTCGCTCGCTCCGTTGACCGGAGTCTTCGGTGCGTTGCCGCTGGCTTGGTTCGTGGATATGGCGCTCGTCGGCGCGTTCGACGGGACAGGTGAGGCGGTCCGTCACACAGTGGGCGTCTTCGGTCTTCTCGCTACCGCAGTGCCCATCTTCGCGGTCGGAGCGACAGTCTTCGTACGCCGCATCTGGGAACAGGATTCTGCCAGTTCGACAGGCTCTCGCGGTTCGCAGTCACTGCTCGAAACAGGGATAGTAGAGCGAGTCGTCGGTGAACGCATCCCGCGTGCCACGTACACCGTCGCTCGGGAGCGATGGCTGATGGAGCGACGCGTCCCACGGGGGCTCCTGTCCACGGGGTATGCGCTCGTGTTCATGGGCGCCGTCGGATTCCCGCTGGTCGCGCTCGCCGGTGGGAAGACCGTGCTACTGGTATATTTCGCGGTCACGCTCGGCCTCGTTGCCGGTGTCGCCTTCGGGTCGGACCCGATCGGGACCGAATATCGCGCAGTGCCCATGCTGTTCACGTCGGTTACCGGGCGACAGTTCGTCGGCGGAGTGCTCCTCGCTGCAACAGTAGTCGGTGCCCCGCTCGTCGCCCTCGTCATCGTCCCGCTTGGGGTCGTCGGCTCCGTCGGGGTCGCACAGACGGCCCTGATCGCGCTCCTCGGGACCGTCATCTGCCCGTGTACCGCGTCGGTCGCGACAGTGGTCGGACTGGGGGTCGAGCGTATAGAATACGCGCCAGTCCCGTTTTTCTTCACGGATACCCCGGTTTACGGGGAACTGGGCGCGACGGCGTTTCTCCGTCACGGGCTGGTGCTCACTATCGGGGTTCTCGCCAGTCTCCCGGCCTTCGTGGGGACGGCGCCGTCCGTCTCCGAGCGCATCGCGGCTCTCGGGGTGCCGACCGCCGGCATCCAGATCGGGTCACTGCTTCTCGCGCTCTTGCTCGCCGTCGCCATCACGAGAACCGCCGCGAGGATCGCAGTCCAGCGGTTTCGAGACTACCAACTCGGGTGATCTACGAACAATGACAAACACCAGCAACGACACGTCGGCATCGAACGAGCGAGAAGCCACCATCGAAACGGACAGGCGACCCGCGATCAGCACGAGCGACCTGACGAAGACGTACAGTGAGACGACGGCCGTCGATGGCCTCAACCTCACCGTCGAACGGGGGGCAGTGTGCGGGTTTCTCGGTCCGAACGGGGCGGGAAAGACGACGACGATCCGGATGCTGACAGGATTGCTCCCACCGACCAGTGGCACCGGACGTGTCGCGGGGACGTCGATCACTGACCGCGAGACGCTCATCGAACACATCGGATACTTACCCGAGTCACCGCCGATCCACGAGGAATTCACCGCCCGCGAACAGCTCGAATACCACGGCGGGCTCCGGAACATGTCTCCAGCAGCCCTCGACGACCGGATCGAGACGCTTCTGGCCCGGTTCGAACTGGCCGACGCTGCCGACGAACGGATCGCCACGTACTCGAAAGGAATGCGACAGAAGACCGGCCTGATCCAGGCGATCATGCACGACCCCGACGTGGTCTTTCTCGACGAGCCGACGTCTGGGCTCGATCCGCGCGCCGCCCGAACAGCCCGGGAGACCATCACGAACCTGGCTGCAGCGGACACCACCGTCTTCCTCTCGACGCATCGCCTCCCCGTCGTCGAAGAGATAGCGACCGACGTCGGCATCCTCTTCGACGGCGACCTCGTCGCGGAGGGTCCACCGGGCGAACTCACGGGCGACAGAGAGATAGACGGGGAACACACGCTCGAAGACGTCTTCCTTGAACTCACGACCGAAGACGAATACCCCAGTGACGAATCCATCCCGGACTGACCGATGTCTACGCTCCGAACTGCCCTTCGGCGGGATCCGAAGCGACTACTTTGAATTACCGCGACCGGTATCGGGGTCTCCTGTTGCGCTGTGGCTCACTGAGCGGTTTCTGACAGTGCCGCCATTCGTGCATTCCAGCGGCTGAACGTCGCTATCTTTGACAGCGAGAGAATCCCGCCGTCGTCGGCCTGCGGCCGACTGCCCGTGGCGTCGCAGACGCCACGCTGTTCACGGCGGGCGTGACTCGATGGAAACGCTGCTACTCCATGAGAGCGTGAAACAAGATATGGGGCGCAAGAGACCGAACGCGATTCCGTGCCTCAGAGCACGTGGGAGTGACTGGTCCGTGTGCGAAAGAAGCCGAGTCATGGGCGTTACAGCCCGGGT
>JAQCNK010000188.1 GCA_028275075.1 Haloarcula sp.
TCGTGATCAAGCACAATCGGTTCGAACCACTCGGCGAGGTCCGACTGTGGCACTGTCTCCGGCTCGGCATCGAACCAGTCGGCGTTGCGGTGCTCGCCCAGCCCCGGTTCCAGCAGTGCCTCGGTACCTGTCTCGCGACAGATCTCCTCAGCAGTCTCGGCCGTTCGCAGGAACGGCGACGCATACACCGCGTCAAACTGGATGCCGGCCTCGACGAACCGGCGACCGGTCCGCCAGGCCGCCCACCGACCGAGATCTGTCAGCGGCGGGTCGTGGACGCGGTCGGCGTGGTCGTCCCACGAGGGATCGACGCTGTCCTGGCGCTGGCCATGCCTGACGACCCAGACGGTGTCTGCCATACGAAGCAGATTGTCACAGGTGTAAATGAATGTACGGCTCGGCGAGGTCACTGCGAGTCGTTACCGGCGGTGCTGTTCCTGTTCGTCGAGCAGGTCTGCCGTCTCCTGTATCTGGACTATCTCGCGGGCCGCCTCCCCCCGGCCGCCGTCGGGGCCATGACTATCGGTCTGAAAAGCTTATTCAGCAGGTTTCACGGTCTCGGCCCTCACTTCGTCAAGATCAACATCCTTCTGGAGAAGCCGCTCCTTCTGGTCGGCGACCGTGCGCTCCTCGCGGATGAGTTTCTTGAATTTGGACTGCTGAGAGAGGTCGCCGATGAGCACGCCGCCGATAAGCTGCCCGTTCTCGAATGCGAGTCGACGCCATTCGCTGTCGGAGTACTTCCGTTCGGCCTCGTCGTCGCCGCGCGCTGGGTGGCCAAAGGAGAGGAACGGGAAGTCGAAGTGAGTGATCGAGTAGGAGGAGACCCAGCGGAACTCCTTCTCATCGTCGTCGGCGACCATGTTCTTCCCGGCGACCGAGCCCTGCTCCTTGGCCGACCCCCAGGCGCCGTTCTGAGCGCGAGCGTCGAGGATGGTGTCGTGGTACTGGGTGATATCGCCCGCAGCGTAGATGTCCTCGACGCTGGTCTGCATGTACTCGTCGACGATGATGCCGTCGTCCTGTTCGAGGCCCGCGCCGTCGAGGAACTCCGTGTTGAAGTTCAGTCCGATGGCCACGCCGGCCCACTCGCCATCGAACGACTCGCCGTTGGGGTCGACAGCGCCGGTGACATGACCGTCGTCGTCGACCGTGAAGTGATCGACGCCCGAACCGAAGACCGGTTCGACACCGTTCTCGCGCAGCGCGTCGTGGATGATTTCGGCGCCGTCGGCCGACAGCGCGTAGCGCCACCAACTGTCGCCCCGCATCAGGTAGTTCGCGTCGATGCCCTGGGCCGCACAGACGGCGGCGAGGTCGATACCCAGGAGGCCAGCGCCGACGATGATTCCCTGGTCGGACTCCTCGGCGTGTTCGCGGATGCTGCGGGCGTCCTGGAAGGTCCAGAAGTGGTGGACACCATCGGCGTCGCTGTTGTCGACGGGTAACTGTGCAGGCGTTCCGCCGGTCGCGACCAGCAACTTGTCGTACTCGTAGGTCTCACCTTCGTGGGTGTGTATCTCGTGAGCGACTGGCTCGATGTCCGTGACGTGGGTGTTCAACTGGAGGTCGATGTCGCGCTCATCGTACCACTCGGGCTCGTGGATAGATATCGGGGCCTCGGGCAACTTCCCCTTGGCGAACTCTTTGATGAGTATCCGGTTGTAGAGGGCTTCCCCCTCGTCGGTGATGACGGTCACCGACGCGTCAGGGTCGGCTTCTCTGATGGTTTCCGCGGCTGAGGCTCCCGCGATACCGTCCCCGATAATCACGTGCGACGTGCTCATATTCGAAGAATTCTGTACGAGGCCTAATGTGGATTGCTATC
>JAQCNK010000193.1 GCA_028275075.1 Haloarcula sp.
CCGAGAGGCCAGCGATACCGGGGAGAGACGACAACAGTCCGCCTGATATTTTGCGAGCACTCCAGTCGCCGGTGAAAATCGATCGGTACAGTAGCGGGTGACTTCCCCCGGGAGCTACGGCCCGGTCGATGGACAGCTATAAGTGTTGGAAGTGACCAGTGTAAGTTGCTTATGTCCAACAATGAGGGCACGTCGGGATCCCCGGCGGATCGAGTTCTTCCAGGGCACACTGGATTCCACGTCTGAGATTACAGACGCACGCATATTCGACACCACACTGCGCGACGGTGAGCAGTCGCCACGTACGTCGTTCAACTACGAGGACAAACGCGAGATAGCTGCGGTACTCGACGAGATGGGCACCCACGTCATCGAGGCCGGGTTCCCCGTCAACTCCGACGCCGAGTTCGAGGCCGTCCGCGACATCGCCGAGTCCACCCATGTCACGACCTGTGGCCTAGCGCGTGTGGTCGAAAAGGATATCGAGGCGGCCCTGGACTCGGGTGTGGATATGGTCCACACCTTCGTCTCGACGTCCGACGTACAGTTACAAGACTCCATGCACGCGACACGCCAAGAAGCGCTGGACTCGGCCGTCGAGTCCGTTGAACGCATCAAAGAGGCGGGCGTCGAGTGCATGTTCTCGCCGATGGACGCCACCCGAACCTCGGAAGACTTCCTCATCGAAGTCATCGAAGCGACATCTGACGCAGGTGCGGACTGGATCAACATCCCCGACACCTGCGGAGTCGCGACGCCCCGAAGATTCTACGACCTGATAGAGATCGTCGATTCGCACACGGACGCGCGGATCGACGTTCACACGCACGATGACTTCGGGTTCGCCTCGGCAAACGCCATTTCCGGCTTCGAGGCGGGCGCGAGCCAGTCCCAGGTATCGGTGAACGGTATCGGCGAGCGAGCAGGGAACGCGGCCTACGAGGAGGTCGTGATGGCGCTCGAATCGCTTTACGACGTGAACACGGGTATTGATACGACCCGTATCACGGAGCTGTCACGGCTAATCGAGGAGAAGTCCGACATTCCGGTGCCGGCGAACAAACCAATCGTCGGGCGCAACGCTTTCTCCCACGAGAGCGGCATCCACGCCGCGGGCGTCATCGAAAACTCCGATACGTTTGAGCCCGGCGTCATGACCCCCGAGATGGTCGGTGCCGAGCGCGAGTTGGTGCTGGGAAAACACACCGGCGCACACTCCGTGCGTGAGCGCCTGGTCGATTCGGGCTATGCTCCAACGGACGCCGAAGTACGGGAGGTGACCCGTCGCGTCAAGGAGTTCGGTGCGGAGAAACAGCAGGTCACCATGAGCGAACTCAAACGGTTCGCCAAGGAGGTCGGTGTCGACGAGGAGAGTGAGGAGGTCCGGGCGTAGGCTGATGACCTCGGTTCCGGTCAGTGGCACTTGCCAACCGTCGTCAGCCCGTCTCGGCCCTGTCGACCCGGTTCGTCAGATACTCTCACAGAACGTTTATTACCCACCGCCAACAGTTACAGTATACGATGACAGCGCACGCTGGTGTTTCGGCTCGACCGACCGCCAGCGGCGCGCTTCTTCTTTCCGGTGTAGGTATTGTAGGGGCTTTCTAGCCCCGCAACACCCACTCCCGTCACAGTCCGTACCGATTACCGATCACCCACCAGAGACCCCAGCTATGCACACAGCACACACAGATTCCACGTATCGACCGAGAAGCCACGGAGGGCGAGCATGAGCGAACACGCAAAAATGCCCGCCGATGAGGAGACAACAGACGAGGAGACGGCGGCCGACAGTGAGCAGGCGCCGGTGACGACCGGTGCACAGTCGGTCGTCCGCGCGTTGGAAAACGCCGGCGCGGAGTACATCTTCGGCGTCCAGGGCGGGGCAATCATGCCCGTCTACGACGCGCTGTATGACTCTGCGGAGCTGAACCACGTGACGATGGCCCACGAGCAGGGGGCGTCCCACGCCGCCGACGCCTACGGCATCGTCAGCGGCAGCCCCGGCGTCTGTTTCGCTACCTCAGGGCCGGGGGCGACGAACCTCGTCACTGGTATCGCCGACGCAAACATGGACTCGGACCCGATGATCGCGCTAACCGGCCAAGTCCCGACGGAGTTCGTCGGCAACGACGCCTTCCAAGAGACCGATACGGTGGGTATCACCCAGCCGGTCACCAAGGAGAGCTACTTCGCCGCCAGCCCGAACACTGTCGGCGACGACGTCGGCGAGGCATTCGCGCTGGCCGACGCCGGCCGCCAGGGCCCGACACTGGTCGACCTCCCGAAGGATGTCACGCAGGGCGAGGCGGACCGCGAGCCCGATGCGCCGAAGACTCCTGACACCTACGAGGTGCAGGAAGAAGCCGACGACGAAGACGTCCAAGAAGCCGCCGAGGCGCTCGCGGCCGCGGACCGGCCCGTTATCCTCTCGGGCGGGGGCGTCATCAAGGCCGACGCCTCCAGCGCACTGCGGGAGTTCGCCATGGAGTACGAGATTCCGGTCATCACGACGATGCCGGGTATCGGGAGCTTCCCAGAAGACCACGAACTCTCGCTGGAGTGGGCCGGAATGCACGGCACCGGCTACGCCAACATGGCTATCTCGAACACGGATTGCCTGCTGGCCATCGGCACCCGGTTCGACGACCGACTGACAGGCGGTGTCGACTCCTTTGCCCCCGACGCGGAGGTCATCCACATCGACATCGACCCCGCCGAGATAAGCAAGAACATCTACGCGGACTACCCGCTCATCGGCGATGCCCGGAAGGTCCTGCGCCAACTGTTCGACGCCATGCCGAGCGTCCCTGACGTGGACGAATGGCGCGAGCAGTGCCAGACCTGGAAAGACGAGTACCCGATGACGTACGACACGCCCGACGACGAGCCACTGAAACCCCAGTACGTCGTTGAAACGTTCAGTGACGCCACCCCGGACGACACCATTGTCTGTACCGGTGTCGGCCAACACCAGATGTGGGCCTCCCAGTTCTGGGAGTACACCGAGCCCCGCACGTGGGTCTCCTCGCATGGGCTGGGGACGATGGGATACGGTGTCCCCGCCGCCATCGGTGCGAAACTCGCGGCCCCTGACCAGGAAGTCGTCTGTTTCGACGGCGACGGCTCGTTCCTGATGACGGTCCAAGGACTGTCGGTCGCGGTCCGTGAGCAACTGGACATCACCTACGTCGTCCTGAACAACGAGGCGGTCGGGATGGTCCGCCAGTGGCAGGACGGCTTCTACGAAGGTCGCCGGATGGCCTCGGAGTACCCCTGGATTCCGCAGTTCGATAAGCTCGCCGAGGCCTTCGGCGCTCGTGGATTCCGACTAGAGGCACAGGAAAACGTCGAGGAGACCATCAAAGCGGCACGCGAGTACGACGGTCCGAGCGTCATCGACGCCCACATCGACCCCGGTGAGAACGTCTTCCCGATGGTTCCAAGCGGCGGTGACAACGGGAAGTTCGCACTGCAGGAAGACCACTTGGAGGAACTCTAATGACTGGTGGAATGCCCGGCCCATCGCCACACGATCGCATGCAGCCGACAGGCCGACGGAACTCCCAGGGTATCCGAATCGACCCCGAGGCGGAAGTGACCCACGAGCCCCGACAGGCGGTCCTGTCGACGCTGGTCAAACACAAGCCTGGCGTGTTATCAGAGGTCTCCGCGCTGTTTAGCCGCCGGCAGTTCAACATCGAAAGTCTCACCGTTGGTCCAACGGTCGATGATGATACGGCCCGGATGACCATCCTCATCGAGGAGCCCGAACCCGGCATCGACCAGGCGAAAAAGCAGCTTCGAAAGCTGGTCCCCGTCATCGAGGTGACGGAGCTGGACCCGACTGCGCTCCGCCGGGAGCTCGCGCTGATCAAGGTCGCTGGGGAGAAACCGGACGACGTCAACGCCGTGGCGGAGATGTACGACGGCCAGGCCGTCGACGCCTCCACGGATTCGGTGACGGTCGAGATTACGGGCAGCAAGCAGAAAATCGACGCTGCCGTCGAGGCGTTCAAACAGTTCGACGTGCAGGAAGTCGTGCGGACGGGGGCCGCCGCGCTGGAACGAGGCCCCGATACACTGGAGAAACATGACTGACGAACTCAATACAACAGTCTACTATGACGACGATGCCGACGTATCGCACGTAACCGACGAGACAGTAGCCGTGCTGGGCTATGGCTCGCAGGGCCACGCCCACGCGCTGAACCTCCACGATTCAGGTGTCGATGTCATTGTCGGCCTCCGCAAAGGTTCCTCCTCGCGCGATGACGCCCAAGCGTCGGGCCTCACGGTCAAGACTCCCGACGTGGCCGCCGCCGAGGCGGACCGTGTCGTCATGCTGGTCCCCGATACGGTCCAGCCCGCGGTGTACGAAGCCATTTCGGACGGGTTGGAACCTGGCGACACGCTGCAGTTCGCCCACGGGCTCAACATCCATTACGGCCAGATTGAGCCCGAAGAGGGCGTCGACGTGACGATGGTCGCACCCAAGTCTCCCGGCCACCTCGTCCGCCGGACCTACGACCGCGGCGAGGGTACCCCCGGGCTCATCGCCGTCTATCAGGACGCCACCGGCGACGCCAAGGAGGGTGCGCTCTCGTATGCGAAAGCCATCGGCTGTACGCGAGCGGGCGTCATCGAGACCACGTTTCAGGAAGAAGTCGAAACCGATCTCTTCGGCGAGCAGGCCGTCCTCTGTGGCGGCGTCACCGAGATGGTGAAAGTCGGCTTTGAGACGCTCGTCGACGCCGGATACGCCCCGGAGATGGCCTACTTCGAGTGTTTGAACGAGCTCAAACTCATCGTCGATCTGATGTACGAGGGCGGCCACATGGAGATGTGGAACTCGGTCTCCGATACGGCGGAATACGGCGGACTGACTCGCGGTGAGGAGGTCATCAACCGTGAGGGGATGGAGCAGATTCTCGAAGAGATCCAGAACGGGGAGTTTACCCGCGAGTGGATCCTGGAGAACAAGGCCGGTCGGCCGAGCTACAGACAGTATCGGCAGGCCGAACAGAACCACGAGATCGAGCGCGTCGGCAGCGGCCTGCGCGAACTGTTCTCGTGGGACGAACAGCAGGACGCGGCCGAAGTGCCAGCGGACGACTGAGATAATGAGCGAACGAATGCAAGACGCGGATCACACGGCGCCACGAACTACCGACACGTTCGGAACGGCGTTCACGTGCGGCTCGGCAGTCGCGACCGAAAGACGAGACGGATCAGTATGAGTCAGGATACACTGTACGACAAGGTATGGGACCAGCATAAAGTAACGACGCTGCCTAACGGGCAAGACCAGCTGTTTGTCGGGCTCCACCTCATCCACGAGGTCACGAGCCCGCAGGCGTTCGGGATGCTCCAAGAGCGCGGTCTGGAGGTCGCCCGCCCTGATCTGACCCACGCCACGGTCGACCACATCGTTCCGACTGCGAACCAGGACCGACCCTACGCCGACGACGCAGCCGAACGGATGATGGCCGAACTGGAAGAGAACGTCCGCGATGCGGGCATCCAGTTTTCGGACCCGTCAACGGGCGATCAGGGTATCGTCCACGTCATCGGGCCGGAGCAGGGTATCACCCAGCCCGGTAAGACCATCGTCTGTGGCGACAGCCACACCTCAACCCATGGCGCCTTCGGCGCGTTGGCCTTTGGTATCGGGACCAGCCAGATCCGCGACGTGCTGGCAACGCAGACCATCGCGATGGAGAAACAGAAGGTCCGCAAGATCGAGGTCACCGGTGAACTGGAGGAGGGTGTCGAAGCGAAGGACATCATCCTCGAGATCATCCGCCGCCTGGGAACCGAGGGTGGCGTCGGCTACGTCTACGAGTACGCCGGCGAGACCATCGAGAACCTCGATATGGAGGGGCGGATGTCTATCTGTAATATGTCCATCGAGGGCGGCGCTCGCGCGGGCTATGTCAACCCCGACGAGACCACCTACGAGTGGCTCGAGCAGACGGACTACTTCCAGGAACACCCCGAGAAGTTCGAGGAACTCAAGCCGTACTGGGAGTCCATTCGTAGCGACGACGACGCCGAGTACGATGACGTCGTGGAAATCGATGCCGGTGAACTGGACCCGGTCGTCACGTGGGGAACCACTCCGGGACAGGGCATCGGTATTGACGATCCGATTCCGGCCCCCGAGGAACTCGCCGACGACAAGGTCGACACCGCTCGCCGCGCACAGAAACACATGCGCGTCGAGCCCGGCGAGTCCATGGAAGGGTACGACATCGACGTCGCCTTCCTGGGCTCCTGTACGAACGCTCGACTGCCCGACCTCCGCCGTGCGGCCCGCATCGTGAAAGGCAGGCAAGTCGACGACAGCGTCCGCGCCTTCGTCGTCCCTGGTAGCCAGCGCGTCCAGCGGGCTGCCGAAGCGGAAGGACTCAAGGACATCTTCGAGGAAGCCGGCTTCGAGTGGCGAAACGCCGGCTGTTCGATGTGTCTGGGCATGAACGAGGATCAGTTGGAGGGCGACGAGGCCTGTGCTAGCTCCTCGAACCGGAACTTCGTCGGCCGCCAGGGCAGCAAAGACGGTCGCACCGTCCTGATGAACCCACGGATGGTCGCCGCAGCGGCTGTCAACGGGGAGGTATCTGACGTTCGCGACATCAGGGAGGTGGCAGTAGCATGAGTGATCCAACCGAAGAGATTCCGGAGGTCGACTACGTCGAGGGAACCGGCGTGCCTATCCGGGGCAACGACATTGACACGGACCAGATCATCCCGGCGCGGTTCATGAAAGTCGTGACCTTCGATGGTCTCGGTGAGTTCGCCTTCTTCGACCTGCGATTTGACGACGACGACAACGAGAAAGACCACCCGCTCAACGAGGAGCGATTCCAAGACGCCAACGTCATGGTGGTCAACAACAACTTCGGCTGTGGCTCCTCACGCGAGCACGCCCCACAGGCGTTGATGCGCTGGGGCATCGACGCCATCATCGGCGAGGGCTTTGCCGAAATCTTCGCGGGCAACTGCCTCGCGCTCGGTATCCCGACACTGACAGCCGACCACGAGACGATCAACGCGCTCCAGCAGTGGGTCGATAATAACCCCGACGGCGACATCGAGGTAGACGTGGCCGCCGAGACGGTTCGCTATGGGGGCCACGAAATCAGCGTCTCCGTCGACGACGCCCAGCGAAAGGCCCTCGTTGAGGGCATCTGGGACACGACGGCACTGATGAAGGCCAATCGCAACGCTATCGAAGAGACTGCCGGGGACCTCCCGTATCTGGACCAGACACGGTCGGGCGTCGAAGCGGACGACTAGCGCGAGGTCTGCGACCTCGGAAGCGCGAACCGAACCACTTTCACCGGACGCCCGCATCTCCGCCCACATGACACACGAGATCGCAGTCATTCCCGGCGACGGAATCGGACAGGAGGTCACGCCCGCGGCCGTCGAGGTGCTGGAAGCCATAGAGACGGTCGA
>JAQCNK010000198.1 GCA_028275075.1 Haloarcula sp.
GCACCGGCTCGGGGTCGGCCCAGACGTAGCGCTCGAACAGTTCGTCCAGTTCGTCGTGGCTGTTGGCGATGAGAACGGCTTCGCCGTATGGGTCAAGCCCGGGTCGGCCAGCACGTCCCATCATCTGGTGGACCTCCAGCACAGAGAGCGGGGCCATCCCGCCTGCTGACCCGTCGTAGCGACGCCAGTCTCGGACGACGACCCGCCGAGAGGGGGTGTTGACCCCGGCCGCGAGCGTCGGCGTCGCACAGACGACTTTCACGAGGCGGTCCTGAAACGCCTGCTCAACGAGTTCGCGGTGACCACGAGCGAGACCGGCGTGGTGGAACGCTGCGCCGTCTTCGACGGCGTTGGCCAGGTCGTCGCTCGTCTCCGTGTCGCTCACGTCCCGGATCTCGGCGGCGATATTCGCTAACTGGTCTTTTTCGTCGCTACTCAGGTGCGGGCGAACCGTGCTCGCGAGGCGGCCGGCGGCGGCTTCGGCGTTGCGGCGAGAGTTGACGAACACGAGCGTCGAGCCGCCCTCTTCGACGGTCCCGTCCTCGGCGTGGTCGTCTTGGAGCGTGTCACGGACGACGGCAGCCGTGGGTTTCTCGCTGTTCTGTACCGCAAGTCGCTGTTGGCTCCCGTCTTCCAGATGCAGGGCCTGTCCATAGTGTACTCCCTTCTGTAGCTCGATCGGTCGCCAGTCCGAGTCGACGAGTTCGGCGTCGAGCCAGTTGGCGAGTTCGCCGGCGTTGCCGATAGTCGCCGACAACGCGACTGTCTGGAGGTCCGGGTTGAGTCGCCTGAGCTTGGCCAGCGTGACTTCCAGCGTCGGGCCCCGCTGCCCGTCGTCGACTAAGTGGACCTCGTCGCTGACGACGCAGGTCAGCTCTTCGAGCCACGGGGCGTCGTTTCGCACGAGGGAATCTACCTTTTCGCTGGTGGCGACGACAATGTCTTTGTCGCCGAGCCAGCCGCCGTCCGACTCGTAGTTTCCGGTCGAGACACCCACTGAGATTCCGTACTGCTCGAACTGCTCGAACTCGGCCTGCTTTTCGCTGGCCAGTGCTCGCAGCGGCACGATGTAGAGGGCCTTGCCACCGCGGGCGACGGCCGACAACATGGCCAGTTCGGCGACAAGGGTTTTGCCACTCGCCGTGGGGATGGCCGCAACGATATTCTGGCCCTCGGTCACACCCGATTCAACGGCCTCGGCCTGTGGCGGGTATAGCTGTTCGATGCCGCCCTCGCGCAGGTGCTCGGGGAGCCAGTCGGGCACGCCCGGCAGGTCCGCAACGTCCATTGGTCTGTGGTTGGGCCTCACTCCGGTTTAAACTGTTTCATCCATCCGATTAACTCGCCGCGTTCATCTGTCGGGACGAGGACAACGCCTTTGTCGGTCACTTCCCAACGGCCGGTATGAAGATCGAATACGACCGGGACACCTGTATCGGGATGTTCCAGTGTGTCGCAGAGTGGGACGGGTTCGAACGCGACGAGGACGCCGGAAAGGCCGTCCTCGTCGACGGCGAGGAGACTGATGAGGACGTGTTCGTCCAGGAGGTGCCCGAGGACGTCGAGTTCGACGCGAAGTTCGCCGCCCGGGTCTGCCCGGTCGACGCCATCGCCGTCTACGACGACGACGGCGAGCAGTTGATCCCCTGACGCACGGACGAGCGCGGCGGAGTCGAAAGCCACTCGGTGGTCACGACAGCAATACAGTTAGATGGCCCGCCGTTCAGTTGGCTCCCTGCTCTCCCGACTCGTCCGCGCCGTCCCGGCACTGCTCGCTCGCGCCGGTCTCGTAGACCGTGACAAAGCCACGGAGTCGACGGACCTGGCCGCGCCGGTGATGGTCACCGCCGGCCTTCGCATCTTGCTGCGACTCGCGGACTTCCTGATGGTCGGCATCGCGCTTGGTGATGCCGCCATCGCCGGCCTGGAACTGGGATTTCAGTACTACTTCCTCGGGTTCGGGCTCTCGCTCGCGGTCTCCTCGGGGACGATCAGCGTCGTCTCACGGCTTCAGGGGAGCGACCGGCCAGACCGGGCCGACGTCGCGGTCAAGCAGTCGTTGTGGCTGGCACTGGGTATCTCGCTCCCGCTGACCGCCGTCTCATGGTTCTACCCCGAAATCCTCGTCGGTGTCCTCTCTGGGGACCCGACAACGGTCACCTACGGCGCGACGTACCTCTCGATCGTGATGCTATCGATGGCGCCGCGGTTCTGGAGCATGGTCGCCTCGCGGGCGCTGGCCGGTAGCGCGGACACCCGAACGCCAATGTACGTCCGCCTGCTCACACTGCCGACAAACGTCGCGCTCAACGCCGTCCTCATCTTCGGCCCCGGCCCGTTCCCCGAACTCGGTATCGCCGGCGCGGCGTGGGGGACCGCCATCGCCAACACGCTCGCGGCCGCTATCTTTCTGGGCCTGTTGGCCTCGGGCCGGTACGCGGTCTCGCTGCCGGTCCGCGGGCCGCAGTTCGACGGCGGGCTGCTCCGCGAGATCGTTCGGGTGGCGCTGCCGCTGTCGGGGATGCGACTGCTCCAGACGTTCGCGCGATTCCCGTTTCTCTTTATCTTGGGCGTACTCGGGACCCCGACGCTCGCGGCCTACGCCATCGGCCGGCGCGTGATGTTGCTCGCGCTGATGCCCGCCTGGGGGTACTCGACGGCCGCCTCGACGCTCGTCGGCCAGCACCTCGGGTCGGGCGATGCGGACGCCGCAACCGACTACGGTTGGCAGACGCTCCGAGTGGCCCTCGCTGTCCAACTAGCCGTCGCCGCCGTGCTCGTGTCCTTCGCTCGCCCCATCGTCTCCCTCTTTGGCACGGAATACCCAGAGCTAGCCGCCCAGTTCGTCCGCGTCTTTGGCCTGCTGGTGGCGGGCTTTTCCGTCTCCCGGACAATGCGGGGAAGTCTGCGCGGCGCCGGCGACACCCGCTGGCCGCTCTACGGCACGATACTCGGTGGCTACTGCTTTCGCCTCCCCGTTGCGACGCTCGCTCTGCCCGCGGGATTCGTCGTCAGCGTGCCGTTCGTCGGCCTCTCGATTGCACCCGGTATGGGGCTCGGACTACCCGCCATCTTCGTCGCGCTGGTGGGTGACTTCTATCTCAAAGCCGCGGTGAACACGGGTCGGTTCTGGACCGGGAAATGGCGGGCCGTGGCGCGGAAATCTTCGGTTGGTGCCAGTGACGATTGAGAGCTGTACTGTGACTATTCCTACCGCG
>JAQCNK010000207.1 GCA_028275075.1 Haloarcula sp.
TCGGCGACGGCTGTGCCCGCCGTGATGTTCATCGACTGGGCGTCCTTCCCAGAAGTGCGTTGGGACTCCTCGGAGAGTACGATCATGGGCTGGTTGCCCATCTGCTGTTGAGCCATAGTCACACGTTGATTGAAAGTGCTTCTATATAAAAGTTATGGAGGCGTCCGGATAACCGCGACACTGCGGGCCCACTGGACGGTGTGATATGCATTGTCGTACCCCTTTTATATGCTGCTTCGGAGTTGGAATACTGATGCTGGACAGGAGAGATATGCCACACGCCAGAGTGTCGACCCCATCAGTGTGATACAGCCGGCAGTATCAGTGATCCATGCCAAAGCGGCGGTGACGGAGTTCCGGCGTCACCTGAATCCGGTCGATGTCCTGACCGGTGCGATGCCAGACGAACCCAGCGCGGGTGAACAGCTCACGACATTCGATGCGGACCGCTCGGGGATTCCCCCCGGTCTGCTCGTGGATATCTGCGATAGCCTCGCGAGTAAAGAGGTCCGGCGCCTGATCGTTGTACGGATCATCGCGGAAGTACGCCAGCGAGCGGGCGATATATTCGGCAATATCCTCTGGAGCGAAGGGATCGATATGCTCGTAGTAGCGCAGTCGGGAGTCGAGGGTTTCGCGAATCTCGGCGACGTGGTGTTTCCCCTCGGGCGTGCCGGTCAAAAACAATCGGACACCGGCGTCGCCGGCAACCTGCAGCGGCGAGAGCAGGTCGGCGGTGAGCACCTCTATCTCGTCGACGATCAACAGGAGCGTCTTGTCGTCCTCGCGGACTTGACCGACGAGTTCGTGGACTGCCTGTTTCGCCTCCTCTGTCACCCACGGGATGCCGTTGCGCACCTGTGAGTAGCGGCCAGGGTTGACCGAGTACCCCGCCGCGTAGGCCGCCTCAAGAATAGTCTGGTACAGCGACCGAGGCGTCGTTTCGCGGGGGTTGTCAAGATGCGTGACGACGAACTCGTCGTGTTTCGAGAGATCCCGCAGGACGATTTCGCGGAAGGCGGATTTCCCCGTTCCGTAAGGGCTGACAAGGCCGATATGCTGGTCCTGCAGTATCCAGGAGGTGACCTGGTTCAGCATCTCAGTGTCGTGGCGGACGTAGAGCGGTTCGGGCATGTGGTCAATCCCCGCCTCTTCGGTGAAGGGAAGATCCGTCACGTCGTCCGGATCGCCGCCGAGTTCGTTACCGAAGGCCAGTAGTCGGCCTTCGACCGACTCCAGCTGGTCGAGGAGGACCCCGTTCTCCGCCGTCGTCGAGCGGTCGTCTTCCTCGGCCCGAAGATCTTCGAGACGGTCCATCATCTCTTTGACCGTCTGCCCGTCTTCGGCCTCAGGGTTGATTTCGTCCCATCCGCTGATGTCGTCTGCCAAGGTTCTTCTCCCGAGTTGTTTACCGTTTGCAGTGTTATATGTTACGACCGACAAGAACGTGACCCGGCGTCGGACTGTAAGCGACCCACTGTGTCGCCGAGCGGTCGTTTCAACCGGTGAACTGGTGGTACTCCAGACCTTTGTGTTTCATCTCGTTGTGCTTCCGTTCGAGAAACGAGTACACAGAACCGTGTGGTGCCCCGTCGAGCAGCATTTCGGCGGCCTCGCGCACCGCATCGACCTGTTCGGGGCCGCCGATGATACCCAGCGTCGACCCGTAGATAACAACTGCCGCGCCGGTCAGTTCCTGCATCAGTTCGCGGGTCCGGCCACCCTCACCGATGAGCCGTCCCTTCTGCCGGCGGAGGTCGTTCTTATTCCGGGCTGCCGCCTCGATATCGATCATCTCGAACATCATCATGTCGTCGTCCAGCAGGGCCAGCGCGTCGTCGGGTTTGAACCCGCGGCCGATGGCCTTCACGATGTCGGGCCCCTTCAGCGCCGTCACGGGGTCGCCGACGGACTCGACCTTGACAGTGCCGTCTTCGGAATCGATGTCCAGACGCACCTCTGCACGCGATTCTATCTCGCGCATCGTCGCACCGCCCTCGCCAATCAGCACACCGATACGATCCTGCGGAATCTTCACGTGTTTCATAAGTATGCTTGCCGGTAGGGGGCTCTGACTGTTTAATACTTCGGCGCTAGCGTCGGCTGTGAGTGGGAGTGTCTGGGTTGGTGTGAAACTCAGGACGAACTGTGTTCACAACAGCCAGAAAGCCCCCGGACGCTCGACGGCTGCGACTCGCTCGCCGAGCGTCCGGCCCCTTTCA
>JAQCNK010000210.1 GCA_028275075.1 Haloarcula sp.
CCGTGCGCCCGTCCGGAGACATGCGAGGGGCCAGTCGGTCGAATATCTTTACGAACTTACAGCCACCAGTATTACAACTGACCGTATGAGATGGAAATACACTTGTCCGGGCCGACTGAACGGACGGGATATGTCTACGCCGGAGGGGCGCCGATGTACGTCATAATCGTCGGCGCCGGTGAGGTCGGGTCGAGTATCGCGGCCAACCTCGCAGACGCTCACGAGGTCGCCGTCATCGATATCGACGGGCAACGCGTCGAGGAACTGGTGTACGCGACGGACGTCCTCGGGGTCGAAGGCGACGGCGCAGATCTGGAGACGCTCGAGGACGCCGACGTTCGGAAGGCTGACATCCTCATCGCCAGCACCGACGACGACGAGACGAACATCGTCACCTGTGGCACCGCCAACACCGTGGCCGACGTGTTCACCATCTCTCGGGTCAAGAGCGCGAAATTCCTGCGCACCTGGGAGGGCTCCGAGCGGGCCTTCGGCGTCGACCACATGGTCGCGACGAACCTGCTGACCGCCGAGTCCATCTCCCGGGTCGTCGGGATGCCCGCAGCCCAGGACGTGGAGACGTTCGCTGGGGGTGCCGTCCAGATGGCCGAGTTCGAGATACTTGCGGAGAGCCCCATTGCCGGCCAGACCGTCCGGGAGGCCGACCGCTACGAGTCGCTCACCTTCGCTGCTCTGATTCGGGGTGAGGACGTCGTCATCCCGACCGGCGAGACGGAACTGCACCCCTGCGACGACGTGGTCGTCATCGGCAGCTCCGAGAGCGTCCATACCTTCGCCAACGAGATCGCCCCCGATGTGGTGGGGGCGCGGGACGTCCTCGTCGTCGGGGGCAGCGATATCGGCTACCACACCGCCCGACTGCTGGGCGAGCGCGACCTCAAACCGCGCCTCATCGAGCAGGACCACGACCGGGCCCGCGAGATAGCCGAGTTACTCCCCGGGACGACCGTCCTTGAGAGCGACGCGACCGACCGTGACTTTCTCAAGACCGAACACGTCGAGGATGTCGACGTCGTCGTGGCGGCGCTGGATAACGACGAGAAGAACCTGCTCGCGAGCCTGCTGGCAAAGCGTCTGGGCGCCGAGCGGGCTGTCGCCGTCGTCGACTCGGGCGAGTACGTCCAGTTGTTCGAAGCCGTCGGTGTCGACGTGGCCGTCAACCCGCGGGAGGCGACTGCCGAGGAGATAACCCGTTTCACCCGAGGACACCAGGCGGAGAACGTCGCCATCATCGACTCAGATCGTGCGGAAGTCCTCGAAATAGAGATCGACGCCGAGAGCGTGCTGGTCGACCGCCCCATCCGTGAGTCGGTCGCGGAGCTCCCCGACGGCGTCGTCATCGGCGCGATAACCCGGAACGGTGAGCTGGTCATCCCCCGCGGTGACACCGTCGTCGAGCGCGGGGACCACGTGGTCGTCTTCATCGACACCGAAGCGCTGGAATCGGCCAGTAGCAAGCTGTAACCCCGGAACTGATGGTTTTTTCTGGCCGAACTGCATAGCGAGGGATTTTTCGGGGTCGGGGTGGGAGCCTACGGCAATGCACGGTGGTCGGTGATGTCGATCCGCGTCGACTGGCGACAGAGCGTCGCGTTTACCGGCACAGTGATCAGATATCTCGCCGCCGCGATGCTGATTCCGCTTGCGGTGAGTATCGTCTACGGCGACGATATTCTCACGTTCCTCGCCTCTATCGCCATCACGGTCGCAATCGGCGTCGCGCTGGAGCAGATCGACGACAACCCCAAGCTGGGTCCGCGAGAGGCCCTGTTGCTGGTCGCGCTCTCGTGGGGCGCCGTCGCAATCATCGGCGCGGTCCCTTACCTCATCGCGGGCTACGGAACCGAGTCGACGTTGCGTCATCCCGTCAACGCGCTGTTCGAGTCCACCTCCGGCTTCACGACGACCGGGGCGACGGTGCTCGGAGAAATCTCGCTTGACCGTCACTCCCACGCCATCCTGATGTGGCGCCAGCTCAGCCAGTGGCTCGGCGGGATGGGGATCATCGTCCTGATGGTCGCCATACTGCCCGAAGCGGCGGTCAACGGCGCACAGCTCATCGATTCGGAGGCTCCCGGCCCGGAGCTGCAGAAGCTCACCCCGAAAATCGCCGAGACCGCACGCCTGCTCTGGCTCTTCTATCTCGGCTTTACGCTCTTGCTGACTGCGCTCCTGTTCGTGCTCCACTACGTCGGGCTGGCACCGCATATGAACCTCTACAACGCCATCGCCCACGGGTTCTCGACGCTCCCGACGGGCGGGTTCTCCCCACAGGCCGAGAGCATCGCGGCCTTTTCGCCGGCCGTCCAGTGGGTGATTATTCCCTTCGTCCTCGTGGCCGGGACCAACTTCGCGCTCTTCTTTTTCCTGTTGCGCGACGAGTACGCCGCAGTGTTCGAAGACCGCGAGTTCCAGGTTTACATTGGCGCGAATGCCGGCCTGGCGATTATTCTCTGGGGCCTGTTGTTTACTGGCTCGGCCCCGAC
The DNA here is from genome assembly GCA_028275075.1 of Haloarcula sp. Taxonomy (GTDB): domain Archaea; phylum Halobacteriota; class Halobacteria; order Halobacteriales; family Haloarculaceae; genus Haloarcula. The sequence continues at coordinate 2,508 of JAQCNK010000210.1, forward strand.
CCTGGACATCGGCGGGGCGACACAGGGAGCCCTCGAGAACTCGCTGCGACAGGCCACGTTCCAGATTGCCTCGCTGCTGAACTCCACGGGCTACGCGACCAGCGACTTCACAGAGTGGAGCGACACCGCCAAGGTCGTCCTCCTGCTGGCGATGTTCATCGGTGGCTCCGCCGGCTCGACCGGGGGCGGTATCAAGATTGTCCGCTGGCTTGTTGTTTTCAAAGGTATCCGCCGCCAGCTCTTTACGACTGCTCACCCCTCCGCGGTCAAGCCGGTTCGCCTCGGTGGACAGGTAATCGACGAAGATGTCGTCCAGGCTATCTACGGCTTTACGATGCTGTATATCCTCGTGTTTGGCCTCGCAACCGTCCTGCTGGCACTGGACACCGGTCGCGTTGGCCTGGAAATCACCGTTCTGGAGGCGGCCAGCGCGAGCCTGGCCACCATCGGCAACATTGGCCCCGGCTTTGGCTTCCTCGGCCCGTTCGGGAGCTACGTCGATTTCCCGTCGACCAGCAAGCTGCTGATGATATTCCTGATGTGGCTCGGGCGACTGGAGATCATCCCCGTCTTCGTCATGTTCACCGGAGCCTTCTGGAACGAGTAAGACTCCGATTCCCGCCATCGCCTGGGAAGCCCCCGTGAACGGCGGAGTGGATGCCACCGGTACGACTATACAGCGCCTCCCCGACCATGCAGATACATGTCGCGTGACACGTTCGAGGCACGACTCGACGCGTTGCAGTCCGACGTCTGCCAGATGGGACGGGACGTCACCGAGCGGCTCGACAGCGCGGTCACCGCCTACGAACAGCGCGACCCCCCGGCCGGCCGCGCCGTGGCCGACACCGATGACCAGATAAACGAGCGGTATCTCGCCCTCGAAGCGGAGTGTGTCGACCTGCTGGCGCTCCAACAGCCAGTGGCCTCGGACCTCCGGCTCGTCGTCGCCTCGTTCAAGATTCTCACCGACATCGAACGCGTCGGCGACCTGGCCGGTAACCTCGGTGGCTACGTCGACGCGATGGCCGTGGACACCGTCCCATCGGTACCGATTACCGACATCAGCGAGATGGCGCTGGCCCAGCTAACGACCGCGCTCGACGCGTACGAACAGTGCGACCCCGACAGCTGCCGGGACGTTGCTGCCGCCGATACCGACCTCGACGAGCGCTGTGGTGCCGCCACGAGCGACCTCGTACGCTCGCTGGTGAACCGCTCGCCCGACGACGTGGCCGCGACGCTCGCCGACACCAAGCGGTATCTGCTTACGGTTCGGGACCTCGAACGCGTCGGCGACCACGCCGTCAACATCGCCGCCCGCACGCTGTATATGGTCGAGAACGACGACGCGCTCATCTACTAGGCCCGTTTGGTACGTACGAGACGACTCACGCCGGGTCTCTACGGGTCGACAGAAGCCCTGATAGATATTCGCTGGGGTCTGGCGGAGGCGAATTCTATCAATCGTTCTGTCGCCCCGTATCGTCTGGCCGCGCCACGGCCACGTCAACCGCCTCTGACGGCGGGGTTGAGCAAAGGGAAAAGCTGATACGGCCGGCCCGGAGAGTGCCGATAATGCCACGCGAATCCTATCAGGAACTCCTGGAGTCGCTTCGTGAGGATGTCCTCTATATGTCTGAACTCGTCCTTGACCGGCTTCGGATGGGCCTCTCTGCCATCGAACAGAAAGACGAGGAGCTAGCCTGGGAAGTCATCGACGGCGACGACGAGATCAACCAGCTGTATCTCGATCTCGAACGGGACTGTATCGATCTGCTGGCGCTGCAACAGCCGGTCGCGTCGGACCTGCGCTTTATTGCCGCCTCGTTCAAGATCATCACCGATCTCGAACGCATCGGTGACCTCGCGACGAATCTCGGCGAGTACTCGCTGGAGGCCGAACGCGATGTCTTCCCGGAGGTCGATATTCAGGATATCGCGGGCGTGACCATCGAGATGGTAGAGGACGCGATGGACGCGTACGACCGCGAGGACGACGACCTCTGCTACACTATCGGCGAGACCGACGATGCCGTCGACGAGCGCTGTGAGGCCGCATCCGAAACAGTGGTTCGCGACCTCATCGAACGCGAGATGGAAACCGACTCCAGCGACGCCGAGATCGAACAGCTAATGGCCGATGTCTCGCGGCTTCTCCTGACGATTCGGGATATCGAACGCGTGGGCGACCACGCCGTCAACATCGCCGCCCGCACGCTATACATGGTCGAGAACGACGCGGCGCTTATCTACTAATCTCTGCACACCCGACCGCACGAGCGCGACGGACTCCTGCAGTGCAGCAGAAACCCGGTTTCTGCGGACAGTGTGTAACTCGGTTCAGTTTGGTACCGCCACCGGAGCAACAGCCATCACTGGCCGTTCGACTGGTCGGCGTGGCTCGCGGTGGGTTGGACCGATCCGGTCTCCGTCCGGCCGAGTTGGAATCCGTCCGACTCTTCGCGGCCGAGCAGTTCCCGCTGTGGGTACGGGATCTTGATATCCGCTTCGTCGAGGGCCGCTTTCGCTTCGCGAACCACGGTAGCAGTCGCCATCGACCGTTTCGCTGCGCTCGGGTGGTCGATCCAGAACCGACATTCGAGGACGACCGCCGAGTCGCCGAGCGATTTCGGTATCACCTGGGGGGTCGGATTCTCGAGGACGTGCGACACGTCGTCGAGGACTTCGGTGAGTACTGCCTCGGCCTGCTCTATGTCCGCGTCGTAATCGACGCCCACGTCGACCGAGAGGCGAAGTCGTTCGAGGCTGGTCCGGTTGGTGACAGTGGCGTTTGACACGTTGTCGTTCGGAATAACGATCTCCTCGCCGGCGGCGTTACGCATGCGGGTATTGATTATCGTGATGTCCGTGATGATCCCCTCGTCGTCGTGTATCTCGACCCAGTCCCCGATCTCGAACGGGCGGGCGAACATCAGCACGAAGCCGGCGATAAACGAGCCGATGGTCGACCTGGCGGCCGTCCCGACGACGATGCCGACGAAACCCGCCCCGACGAGCAGATTGCCCAGCCCGACCCCCCAGACTGAGAGGGCTGCGATACCCGCTCCGAGCAGGACCACGACCTGAAGGACGCGGAAGACGATCCCCTGCTGGTGCTGGTTCATCTTGTCCGACTCCTCTGCGTACTGCTCGATAGCCGTATCGAGCATATCGATGCCGGCCAGCGTGCCGCCGACGACCCCCATCGTGAGGAGCCCACGGACCAGTACCGGAACCCAACCGGCAATCGTCGCGACGGCCGCCAGCGCGAGGTCGACGAACCCCCAGACGATCAGGACACCGAGGGCAGCGGGGATGAAGACTGCAAGCTGGATCGTTCGCACAACTCCCGCTATGGGAAGCCGCCAGTCGAACGCCGGTGGTTCGACCGGAACCCGTTCGTGGTCGAAAATCAAATATTTCACCGACCGGTGTGTGGTCTTGACAACCCGTGGGACAAGGACGATAGCCGTCACTACAGCAGCGAGCGTCAGGACGACTGTCGCCCCGACGCGTGCTTCAGTCGTAACGAGGCTGCTGAGGTAGGCCTGCAGTTGTCCGAGGTAGCTCATCCGTTGCGTTTTGTATGAAATCCATATATAAAAAGAGGCCAGTATCTCCTGCCGGGTTGGGTCGTTCGCTCACCGCGTCGGCTCAGTCGTTTTCTCTACGGGTCGACAGAACGATTGATAGAATTCGCCTCCACCAGGGCAAATATCTATCAAGGCTTCTGTCGACCCGTATCGCCTGCCAATCCCCCATCGGTAATCGAGAACTGTACCGTGTCGCCGGCGGGTTTCGCGCGGTGTTTTTCCAGTGTCGCTCGGCGGTTCCCGCC
>JAQCNK010000218.1 GCA_028275075.1 Haloarcula sp.
CTGCTGACACACGCACTCGCTGGCTACAGCCTCGCTACCGTTGCGGTGTGGCTCACACCACTCTCCCGCCGACACGTCCCCTTTGTCGTCGCCGGCGCCGTCCTGCCGGATATGGCGAAGGTGAACCTGCTGGTCGGCTCGCTCCGCTCAACGGTCATGGGAGTCGAGGTCGGCTGGCTCGCCCTCCAGACGCTGGGGGCCGCACTGCTGGCAAGCGGTGTTATCACACTCGCGGTGACGCGGTCGGAGCGCCGACCCGTGCTGGCCTCGCTCGTCGGTGGCGTCGTCATCCACATCACGCTCGACTACTTTGTCATCCGCGCTGGCGGGGTGTCACCACCATATCTCTACCCGTTCACGTGGGCTGAGTTGCCATCAGCGGGGCTCTATCTCAGTTCGGATATGTGGCCAGGTGCGGTGGCGCTCGTTGTCGCGTCAGTAGTGTGGGTGCTCGACCGTCGCCGTCGCCCAGCCCCGTAGCGCGCCCTTCGGGGAGTTTATGTGCGGCCTGGGCCACCCTCCGGTAATGAGTAGCGAGCAGGAACTCGGTATCACTGAGAGCAAAGCGCATTCACCTGGCGAGTGGTACGCCGAGGTCGTCCAGAAGGCGGGCCTCGCGGACTACGCCCCCATGGGCGGCTTTATTGTCACCAAACCGCGCGGCTACGCGGTCTGGGAGCGTATCCAGAACCACCTAGATGGCTGGTTCAAAGAGACCGGCGTCCAGAACAGTTACTTCCCGATGTTCATCCCCGAGAGCTTCCTCGAACGGGAGAAAGAGATCGTAGAAGGGTTCGACCCTGAAGTGGCGTGGGTCACCCACGGTGGTCACGAGGAACTGGAAGAACGGCTCGCGGTCCGGCCCACCAGCGAGTCGATTATTGCACCCTTTATATCCGATTGGACCCGCTCGCATCGGGACCTCCCGCTCCGGCTGAACCAGTGGTGTTCGGTCGTCCGGTGGGAGGCCACTGAAACGAAGCCGTTCTTCCGCACCAAGGAGTTCCTCTGGCAGGAAGGGCACACGGCACACGCCGACGAGGACGGCGCGTGGGACGAGACGATGACCCGTCTCGAACAGTACAAGCGCCTCTACGAAGAGGTCATGGCGATGCCGGTGATGGAGGGACGCAAGCCCGAGCACGACAAGTTCCCCGGCGCCCACACGACCACGACAGTCGAGGCACTGATGCCCGACGGGAAATCGGTCCAGGGCGGGACATCCCACTACCTCGGCACGTCGTTCGCCGACGCGTTCGACATCACATACGCCGACGAAAACGGTGAGGACAACGTCGCCCACACCACCTCATGGGGGCTTTCCTGGCGGGCGATCGGCGCACTCATCATGACTCACTCCGACGATCAGGGGCTCGTGCTCCCGCCGGCTCTGGCGCCGACGCAGGTCGTCATCGTCCCCATCTGGCAAGAAGACACCAAAGACGAGGTTCAGGCGTACGCCGCTGACCTCGCCGTCGAGTTGGAGGACGCGGGCGTTCGGGTCGAACTTGACGACCGCGACCACCGCAACCCCGGCTTCAAGTACAACGAACACGAGCTCAACGGCGTCCCCCTCCGCGTCGAAGTGGGACCGCACGAGGTCGAGGACGACGAGGCGACGCTGGTCCACCGCCCGGATGGTGAGAGCGAGACTGTCGATCGCCCGGAGATCGGCGATACCGTCTCGGACCATCTCGACACCGTCCACGCCAAGCTCTACGCAAGCGCCGAGGAGACGCTGGAAGGCGAGATTCGCGAGGCCGAGAGCCGCGAGGAGATTCTCGGCACTATCGGTCAGCACGGCGGCTACGTCAAGTGTGGCTGGTGTGGCGACGAGGACTGCGAGGACCCGATCAAGGAGGCTATCGCTGCGGAGATCGTGATGGTCCCGCTGGACCGCGACGCGGAACCGGTCCACGAAGACTGTGCCATCTGTGGCGAGTCGGCCGCGGAGACGGCGTACTTCGCGAAGAGTTACTGATACGACTCGCGTAGGTTCTTGCCGGTATTGCCGTCCTACAGATCAGACGACCACCACAGCAGTCTGTATGAGTACTGCTCGCATGAGTTGGAACTCGCCCTCACTGATAGACAGATATCGGTGGCGGCAACGTCGTCCAACCGCGGTCTGAGACTACGACTGGATATCATCCCACGCGTCGTCGAGTACTGTGGTGACTGCATCGTCATCGAACGGATTGCCGTCACGGGGTACCGGACCAGTGTCTTCGCTCGCTTCATGTGTGCATGATATATGACTGCTTACCATGACCGTGCCCTAACCCTTCACGGCTATACCACATAATCTTTCGTATTGCATTGGCGGTAGGCATCGGTTCCGGCAAATTCAGCTATACGGGTTACTGTGGTGACGTTCCACACGTACAGAGTACAACTAACCGTATGAAAGGGTACATGGGGCCGAGGAGCGTGTGACTTTCTCCGCGCCCCACGCACACCTCTCTATTCCCCACAAATAAATTGGCGTCAGACTTGAGGCAGACAACCGGCAGACAGCGGCCCTTTTCAGTTCTGTGAATGACAGATGGAATTCGTGGCGAACTGGTCGCAACTGAACCAATGCCCCCGTCCGCCGTTGTGCGCCGGGCCCTGTCGCTGCGCGCAGCACCATCCAGGACACAATCGGCACTGCCGCTCGCGGCGGTAACAACAAGCTTATTGAGACCTCTATGTTACTGAAGAGCATGGACGATATATTTGTTGGCAGCCTGATGACATCACCCGTGACGACCGTCCGGGCCGAAACTCCGGCGAAGGAAGCAGCTGCACAAATGATCGATGAGGGAATCAGCTCTGTCGTGGTCGTGGATGACGACGACCAGTTGGTGGGTATTCTCACCTCCACTGACTTCGTCGCTATCGCGGCCGCCCCCGAGTCCGCAGCCTCCTTTTCGGTAGCCGACCACATGACGAGCGACGTGGTCACCACCACGGCAGGCGCGTCCATCGAGGACGTCGCGGACCTGCTAATCGGCCACGGTATCCACCACGTGCCCGTCGTCGACGATGCGGAGGGCGTCGTGGGAATGGTGACGACGACTGACCTGACAGCGTATCTCGCGGGGGCTGTGGATGCCGAGTCCGCCCGCGCGTGGACCTGAAAAGACCGCTTTCCGCCTTGAATCTCTATGAACACAGCCAGCGTCAGCCGCGGCCGAACCCGACAATCGCGGTACAGCACGCTCGGTTACGGACAATATATATGCCCTAATGGGGGGGTTAGGAACACTAGTGCCTTGATGAACATCCTCTTATGGGAGTCTGCACTAGGTGCGCGCACACATGGTTGAGCGACACATCAGTGACCAGTCTGCGGGCAAGGTCGGGCTCGCAGACCCGTCTGAAGACCGGTCGAACTGCGGCGTCGGGGTCGTGATGGACCTCGACGGTGAGAGCGACCACGGCACTGTCTCCGACGGGCTCGAACTCCTGGCGAACCTCGAACACCGCGGGACGACTGGTGCCGAGGAAGGTACCGGCGACGGTGCGGGTATCATGCTCCAGATCCCCCACGAGTTTTTTGCCGAGGAAATCGACGCCGATCTCCCCGACCCGGGAGCGTACGCGGTCGGCACCCTCTTTCTACCGAGCGACGACGAGACCACAGCGGACCTGAAAGCCCTCGTCGAGACCGAACTAGCCGGCGAAGGGCTTGAGGTGCTGGGCTGGCGCACTGTTCCGACGGACAACAGCGACTTGGGGGCAACGGCGCTGGAATCGGAGCCGGAGATCGCCCAGTTCGTCGTCACCGCCGAGGACGGCGCGACCGGCGAGGAACTCGACAATCAGCTCTACGTGGGTCGGCGGGTCCTCGAAAACACCGTCGAAGAGGAACAACCGCCCGGCCAGGACCGCTTCTATGTCGTCTCACTCGCCTCCGACGTAATCGTCTACAAAGGCTTGCTGAAAGCCGAACAGCTCGCCGACTACTATCCCGACCTCTCCGACGAGCGCTTCACGTCGACATTTGCGATGGTCCACGCCCGCTTCTCGACGAACACGCTGGGTGCCTGGCATCTCGCACACCCGTACCGGCGGATTATCCACAACGGGGAGTTCAACACCATTCAGGGCAACATCAACTGGATGCGCGCCCGCGAGACCGATATCGCGAGCGAGCGCTTCGGCGATGACAGCGAGGAGCAACGCTCCTCGGGCCGTGCGAGCGGGCAAAGCCCGCGAACAGACATCGAACGGATCAAACCCATCATCGACGACCCATCCCAGTCCGACACCGCCAGCGTCGACAACGCGCTGGAACTCCTTCTTCAAGGGGGCCGTGATCTCCCCCACGCCCTGCGGATGCTCATCCCGGAGGCTTGGCGCGGCGAGATGAACAACGTCTCCGGCGACCGGCGCGATTTCTATGACTACCACGCCTCACTCGTCGAACCGTGGGACGGACCGGCCCTCGTAGCGGCAACCGACGGCGAGCGCATCGGTGCGGTGCTTGACCGCAACGGCCTGCGCCCGTGCCGATACGAGATTCTCAAGAACAACACGCTCGTGATGTCCTCCGAGGCCGGCGCTCTAGAGAACGATCCAAGCGACATCGCCGAACGCGGCCGACTCCAGCCAGGCCAGTGTTTCCTGGCCGACCCCGAGGAGGGGCGGGTCATCCCAGACGCCGAAGTGTTCGACTCTATCACCGACGAAAAGTACGGTGACTGGGTCGCTGAGGAACAGGTTGATATCGACGATATAGCTCCGCGTGAGGACAACACGCCAAAAGAGAGCGCCGGTGGCCTCCGAAGCCAGCAGGCGATGTACGGCTACACCTACGATGAAGTCGACCACCTCATCGAGCCGATGGCCGAGAAGGGGAAAGACCCCGTCGGCTCGATGGGTGATGACACGCCTCTGTCGGTGCTGTCGCAGTTCAACCGGCCGCTATTTACCTACTTCAAGCAGCTGTTCGCACAGGTGACGAACCCGCCGCTGGATTATATCCGTGAGGAGTTGGTCACCTCGCTGGAGTCGCGGATAGGCCACCAGCGCAACCTGCTCGACGAGAGCCAGGCACACGCCCGCCAGCTCGTGCTCGATTCACCGATCCTCACCGATGAGGAGACCGAGTCGATCAAAGAACTCGACGAGAACGGCATGTCGACGACGGTCATCGATATTACCTACGAGCGTGGCACCGACCTGCGCCAGGCCGTCGAGGACATCCGTAGCGAGGCCGACGCTGCGGCCAAAGAACACGACATCATCGTCTTGTCAGACCGCACTGCGGGCGAGGACCGTGTTCCCATCCCCTCGCTGCTCGCGGTCGGTGGTATCCACCACCACCTCGTGCGCAACGGACTTCGAAACCACGTCGGGATCGTCTTGGAGTCGGGCGATCCGCGTGCGGTGCACCACTTCGCGACGCTCATCGGCTACGGCGCGGGCGCGGTCAACCCCTACCTCTCCTACCAGACCATCGAGGACCTCGTCGCTGGCCCTGACGGCGCGGAGTTGGCCGACGCTATCGACGCCTACATCACGGCCGTTGAAGACGGCCTGCTGAAGACGATGGCCAAGATGGGTATCTCCACCGTTGAGTCATATCAGGGTGCCCAGATATTCGAGGCCGTCGGGCTTTCTTCGGACTTCATCGCGGAGTATTTCGAGGGGACAACCTGTCGGACCGAAGGTATCGGCCTCGACGATATCGAGGAGGACCTCCTCCAGCGCCACGACGTGGCCTGGAGCGAGGAGGAACCGGATATCCCCAGACAGGGTGAGTACGAGTTCCGCTCGAACGGCATCCATCACCAGTGGAACCCCGACACCGTCGGCAAGGTTCAGCAGGCAGTACGGATGGGCGACTACTCCACCTACAAGGAGTTCGCCGAACTCATCAACGACCAGAACGAGCAGCTCCAGACACTACGGGGGCTCCTCGAATTCGACTCGGACCGCGACCCCGTCGATATCGACGATGTCGAACCCATCGAAGAGATAGTCGACCGCTTCGAGACTGCTGCGATGTCTCTGGGTTCGCTTTCCCCGGAGATGCACGAGAACAACGCCATCGCGATGAACCGGCTGGGCGCCAATGCCAACACCGGAGAGGGCGGCGAACCCCCGGAACGGTTTGGCACCGAGAAAGAGTGCACGACAAAGCAGGTCGCTTCCGGTCGCTTCGGCGTCACCTCTAATTACCTCTCTGAGGCAGAGGAGATACAGATCAAGATGGCCCAGGGCTCAAAGCCCGGCGAAGGTGGCCACCTGCCCGGCAAGAAGGTCAACGAGATGATCGCCCACGTCCGCTATGCGACCCCCGGTGTGGGGCTCATCTCGCCGCCACCGCTGCACGACATTTACTCCATCGAGGACCTCAAGCAGCTTATCCACGACCTCAAGGCCGCGAGCCCGGACGCTGACATCAACGTCAAGCTGGTCGCCGAGGACGGTATCGGTACTGTTGCGGCCGGCGTCGCCAAGGCCAACGCCGACGTGGTCCACATCTCGGGCCACGACGGTGGGACCGGCGCCTCGCCAAAGACCTCAATCAAGAACGCTGGACTCCCCTGGGAGCTCGGCGTCGCGGAGGCGAACCAGATGCTCCGTGCCACGGGGCTGCGCTCGCGTATCGAGATCCATGCCGACGGTGGCATGAAAACCGGCCGCGACGTGGCCGTCGCCGCCCTGCTCGGCGCGGAGGGGTACGCCTTCGGGACCGCGTCGCTGGTCACCTCGGGCTGTGTGATGGCTCGGCAGTGTCACGAGAACACCTGCCCGGTCGGCGTTGCAACCCAGAACGAGAACCTCCGCAGCCGATTCCCAGGCGAACCAGAACACGTCATCAACTACATGACGTTCGTTGCCCAGGAGTTGCGCGAGATCATGGCCGAACTCGGCTTCGAATCGGTCGATGAGATGATCGGCCGCGCCAGCGTGCTCTCCCAGCGTGACGATGTCACACAGCCAAAGGCCAAGAAGCTCGACCTCTCGTCAGTCATCGCCGAACCCGCGGGCGACGACGGCCGATATAAGCAGCGAGAGCAGGACCACGATGTCGACGAACAACTCGACTGGGAGCTCATCGACGCTGCCGAGGCTGCCATCGAGGACGGCGAGCCCGTCGCTATCGACACCGAAATAAACAATATCCACCGCGCGGTCGGAGCGACACTGTCGAACCGCATCTGCCAGGAACACGGTGGCGACGGCCTGCCAGACGACACCATCCGGGTGGACCTCGGCGGTACTGCCGGCCAGTCGTTCGGCGCGTTCCTCACACAGGGCGTAACGATGGAACTGACCGGCACCGGCAACGACTACGTCGGCAAGGGGCTCTCGGGCGGGAAGCTCATCATTAACACGCCCGCGGAGGCGACCTACGACGCCGCCGACAACATCGTTATTGGCAACGTCGCGCTGTACGGTGCGACCCAAGGCGAGGCCTACGTCAACGGCCAGGCCGGTGAGCGATTCGCGGTGCGTAACTCCGGTGTCAAGGGCGTCGTTGAGGGCGTCGGCGACCACGGCTGTGAGTATATGACCGGCGGCGCAATCGTCGTACTGGGCGAGACGGGCAAGAACTTTGCGGCCGGGATGTCCGGCGGCGTCGCCTACGTCTACGACCCCGATGGCACGTTTGCCGAACAGGCGAACACGGGAATGGCCTCTATCCGCGACAGCCTCGAAGCCAAGGACCGCGGGATGATCACCCGTCTCGTCGAGAACCACGCCGCTTACACCGGCTCCGAGAAGGCGGCCGAACTCCTAGAGGAGTGGGACGAAGCGCTGTCGGAGTTCACGATGGTGATGCCCGACGCCTACGCCGAGGTCATCAGCGACCGCGAACGCGACGACGTGCGCAACGAACCGCCCGCGGCGGCCACGCCGACAGCTGACGCCACCGAGGCGGACTTCGCGGCCTCTTCGGACGACTGACTGGCTCGGCACTGTCGGCGGCAACTTCCCGCCGCGGGGTTGCCGGCCGCTCTCGCCGTTCGCACCCGTTCGAGGACAAACCGTTTTCCCATCACGGCGAGGAGGTGGATGTATGTTCGAAAAGTCGACGTGGATACGTCTCCCGCGCAACGTCGTGGTGGGTCACGGGGTCCTGTCGGAGACACTGGACGCCGTCGAGGAACTCCACCTCACCGGACGGCCGCTGGTCGTCTCCAGTCCGACACCGTACGACGTGGCCGGGACGCGGGTCATCGAGCAGTTCGCCGACGCGGGCTACGACCCTGACGAAATCATCATCGAGGAAGCCAGTTTCGACGCCGTCCAGGCGGTCATCAGCCACGCCGAGACGGTCGATGCCGGCTTCCTGCTGGGTGTCGGCGGCGGGAAGGCAATCGACATCACGAAGATGGCGGCCGACCATCTTAATCTCGGATTCATCTCTGTCCCGACGGCCGCCAGCCACGACGGTATCGTCTCGGGCCGGGGGTCGGTGCCCGAGAAAGACACCCGGCACAGCGTCGCCGCTGAACCGCCGCTCGCGGTCGTCGCTGATACGGAGATCCTCTCACAGGCTCCGTGGCGGCTGACGACCGCTGGCTGTGCGGATATCATCTCTAACTTCACGGCTGTTCGGGACTGGGAGCTCGCCCATCGGCTGAAGAACGTCCCCTACAGCGAGTACGCCGGTGCGCTCTCACAGATGACCGCCGAGATGCTCGTCGAAAACGCCGCCTCGATCAAACGCGATCTGGAAGAGTCCTCGTGGATCGTGGTGAAGGCGCTGGTCTCTTCGGGGGTGGCGATGTCTATCGCGGAGTCGTCCCGGCCTGCAAGCGGTGCGGAACATCTCTTCTCACACCAACTGGACCGCATCGCGCCAGGCGCCGCACTGCACGGCCATCAGGTCGGCGTCGGCACGATTATGACCGAGTATCTCCACACCGGTCCACAGGGGCGCTGGAGCGACGTGCGCGATGCGCTCGCTGCTATCGGGGCGCCGACGACGGCGGAAGAGCTGGATATCGACCGCGACACCGTCATCGGGGCACTGACATCGGCACACGAGATACGGGACCGCTACACGATTCTCGGCGACGGGATGAGTGAAGAAGCGGCCATTGAGGCGGCGACGGTCACCGGCGTGGTGTAGCGAGGAATCGAGCACAGCGAGATGCCTCGACAAAGCGAACCGGCGAGTGAAACGAGCCGGAGAGCAGTAGCGATTCCCGGCCTCTCGCCTAGCGGAAATCGCCGACAGTCTCGGACTCGTCGTCCCAACGCACAGCCTCCCCAGTCGGATCGCTCTCCTCATCGATTTCGGCCGTGAACACGACACTCAGGTGGTACACTGTCGGGGCGGACCCGTCATCCTCGTTGCGGATACCGTGGATGTTGGCCCTGAGCGCGTCGGTGACGGTGCAGTCGACGCCCGCTGCCTCTCGGACGATGCGCTTGACCGCCGCCGAAGGCTGCTCGTCAGCTTCCGTCTTCCCCTGTGGGACGCCCCACTGTCCCTCCCTTTCCCGGAGCAGCACTGCCCCGCTACCGTCGCGGATCACACAACGCACGTCGAACTGACCGTCGCGCGACTGCGCAAGGCTGCGCTGGTATCGCTCATCGGCCACCTCGAACGTCGTCTGTGTAACCGCTGGTGGGCCGAAGTTCGCTTCGAGTTTCCGCAACCGCTCCTCGACTCGGGACCGAGAGCGGCTGGCTAGCTCCATGCCTCCCGGTTACCGTGTACTTTAATAAAGGCAACCACCTGTTTTCACCGCCTGATAACTGTAGCAGGAGTCAGTAGAACCACTCTATGGCGTCCATTTTCATATGCCTATACGGGTCGACACTGATAGCTATTCGCCGGGGTCTGACGGAGCCGAATTCTATCAATCGTTCTGTCGACCCGTATACACGTTTTCATCGAGGAAATCGACGACGCGGGTGTACGCCTCGATACGGTTCTCTCGCTTGCTGATACCGTGCCCCTCGTCGTCGAAAATCATCGTCTCGACTGTGACACCGTGGGAGTCGACCTCGGCGGCTATCTGCTCGGCCTCGCCGACTGGGACCCGCGGATCGTTCGCCCCGTGGAGGACGAACAGCGGCGCTGCGATGCGGTCAGCCTTGTTGATCGGCGAGATGGACTCTAAGAACTCGCGGTCGTCGGCGAGTGAGCCGTATTCGGCCTCCCGTAGCTCCCGGCGCCACTCGCCCGTGTTTTCGAGGAACGTGACGAAGTTTGCGATCCCGACCACGTCGACGCCGGCGGCCCAAAGATCCGGATACTCCGTCAGCGCCGCAAGTACCATGAATCCGCCGTATGAGCCGCCCATGGCGACAATCCGTTCGGGATCGACTGCAGGGTGGTCGTGGAGCCACCCCACTCCAGCCCGCAGGTCCTTGACCGAGTCCATACGCTTTTCGACGTCGTCTAAGTGGGTGTAGGCTTTGCCGTAGCCGGTCGACCCCCGGACGTTCGGCTCCAGCACGGCGTACCCCTGTGAGAGAAAGTACTGCGTGAGTCCCGCGAAGGAGGGCCGGCGCTGACTCTCCGGGCCACCGTGGATATCGACAATGACCGGCGTGTCGCCGTCGCCGTCCGCATCCGGCGGCAATGAAAAGAGCGCGGGAATCTCCCGGCCATCGAAGCTCTCGAAGCGGACGACAGCGGGCTCGACGAACGTTTCCTGTGGAATGCCCGCTGTCGCCGCGTGGGTCCACTGTGTTGTCTCCCCTGTCGCCGTCTCGACGACGAAGACGTTCGTGTTGACTGTGCGGCCGGTGACACTGAGCGCGAAGCGGTCGGCGTCGGGCCCCCAGGTA
>JAQCNK010000219.1 GCA_028275075.1 Haloarcula sp.
CCGACGGCGTGCGAGAGTTCCGTGCCGATGCCGACCGCACGCCGCTGAAGGCCCGGTTGACGGTGCCGTCGTCGGTGCCAGCCTCGGAGTTACAGGACACCGGAGCCGCTCTCGACAGCGGCGCCGTCGCGGAACTGCTCGAACTGGACAACGCCATCGCGCTCGGCGAGGTGATGAACCTCGACGGTGTGCTGACAGGTGACGACGAAATCCACGGGAAAATCGCCAGCGCCCGCGAACACGGGATGCCCGTCGACGGCCACGTCCCCGGGGTGACCGGGCCGCAACTGCAGGAACTGGCCCGTTATCTCGACAACGACCACGAGAGCGCCGAACTCGACGAGGCTCGTGAAAAGGCCGACGCCGGCATGCGCGTGTATCTCCGCGAGGGGTCGACGAGCAAGAATCTCAAAGCGCTGGTCGGCCTCGTTGACACGGTCGATACCCGCAGATTGGCGCTGTGTACCGACGAGCGAAACGTCGTTGACCTGCTCGACAGCGGCGGCGTCAACACCGCCGTCCGCACGGCGATAGAACTGGGTGTCGACCCGGTCACCGCCGTCCAGCTGGCGACAGTGAACGTCGCGGAGGCCTACGACCTCCCGTTCGGCCGCATCGAACCCGGTGCGCCCGCCGATATGGTGTTGCTCTCGAACCTCGAATCGTGGGATGTCAAGCACGTCGTCGTCGACGGGGCCGTAGACCCCACGGCGGAGGGGCCGTCGCCAACCGAGTCCGCGCTCCCGACCGACACCGTCACGTCGACCTGGTCACGCCGACAGCCCTCGCAATCGAACACGGCGGGTCCGATCCTGTGACGGTTCGGGTGGCCTCGGCGGTCGGCAGCTTCCGAACCGAGCGGCTGACCGCGTCCGTCCCGGTGGCCTCACGGGGCGAGACGAGCGTACTCACCGGGAATCCCGACGACGATATCCTCTCGATGGCCGTCATCGAGCGCCACGGCGGCCCCGGCACCATCGGTCGGGGGTTCGTCCACAACCTCGGACTGAACCGCGGAGCCGTGGGGACAACGGTCGCACACGACGCCCACAACTGCGTCGTCGCTGGGGTGACACACGAGGCGATGGCTCGCGTCGCGAACGAACTCCGGGACGTGGGCGGCGGCCTCTGCGTGTACGACCCCGAGAACGGGGACTGCACGACGCTTCCGCTCCCAGTCGCGGGACTGCTCTCGGACGGACCGGTCGCGGAGACGGCGGGGGCCTTCGAAGCCGTCGATGACGCGGCCAAAGCCATCGGCCTCTCGGTGCCCGGCGGGTTGATGGAACTGACGTACTTGACACTGGAGGTCATCCCGACCTACCGGCTGACGAACAACGGTCTCGTCGACGTCGAGAAAGGGTCGTTCGTCAACGTCGTCGTGGAGTGACCCGGTATGGACGGCTCACTCGCCCCACGTCCGCCCCTCGAACCGCTCGCGAGCGCGCTGGTACACGCGCTCGGCGTCGACTGTCTGAATCGACCCCTCCGAGACGACCACCTGGCCGTCGACCATCGTGAAGGCGACATCGCTCCCGGTCGCGGAGTAGACGAGATAGGAGTAGACGTCGTGTAGCGGGACAGCGCGGCTTGTGTCGGTTCGTATACCGACGATGTCGGCTTTCCACCCCGCCCGCAGTTCGCCAACGCGGTCGTAACCGGCCGCCCGCGCCCCGTTTCGCGTCGCCATCCCAAAGACGATTCTGGCGGGCAGGGTTTCGGGGTCGCGCTGGTCGATTGTCTGTAACAGCGTCGCCTGGCGCATCTCGCTGACCGGGTCAAGCGTGTTGTTGACCGGCGTGCCGTCATTGCCCACCGCGACGTTGATACCGCGATCCAGATAGTCGACAATGGGCGCGACGCCGGCACCGATTTTCATGTTCGAGGAGGGGCAGTAAGTGACGTGGGTGCCCGTCTCGGCCAGCAATTTGCGTTCGCGCTCGTTGGTCAGAATGACGTGGGCCAACACCACGTCCTCGCCGGTCAGTCCCACCTCGTGGAGCCACTCGATGTCCCCCATGCCGCGTTCGTCCGTGACGTCGTCGACAACGGACTCGTGTTCGCTCGCGTGGGTGTGGATGCGGACGCCGTCGTAGTCGTCGGCAACCTCGCGGGTGCCCCGCAGACAGGCCTCCGAGCAGGTCGGGGTGAACCGTGGCGTCACCGCGTAGCGGAGTCTGTCGTCGTGTGAGCGGTGATACGTTTCGATGAGATCCCGGCTCTCGGCGAGGCCGACCTTGGTCGGTTCCTCGAGCCCATCGGGGGCGTTGCGGTCCATCAGTGCCTTTCCCAGTACGTCCCGAATCCCGGCCTTGCCAGCGGCCTCGAAGGCCCGTTCGGAGTGATGAACTGTCAGATGATCTACACAGCAGGTCGTCCCGTGTTCCAGCAGCTCGACGTAGCTCAACAGGGAGGCCAGTTCGAGTTCGTCGGCGGTCAGTTCGGCCTCGATTGGGAGGATGTACTCCTCGAGCCACTCGAAGAGGTCAGTGTCGTCCGCGAGGCCGCGGCCGGGGCTCTGCACCGAGTGGACGTGTGTCTGAACCAGTCCCGGACAAATGATGTCCAGTTCGCGTCGCTCGTGGTTCGGGTAGCGGTCGGTGACATCGCTCGCCGGCCCGACAGCTGCAATCGTATCGTCCTCAACGACGACGGCACCGTCCTCGATGACCGTGCTGTCGTCGACGACGACCGTGCCAGCCAGCAGCATGGTTCAAAGCGGCCCCTCGACGGGCGTATCCTCGGGGCCGAAAGGCGTCTTGAACCACACCGAGAGCACCCCAGTGTCGTCGACACCGGCCAGCGCCCGGAGCGACTGGGGGCCGAGCGTGACGGACGTGCTGCGTCCGGGCGTTGTCAGTTTGAGGGCGTCGCCGGCATCCGTCGATACCTCGCGGGCGAAGACGTTGGCGTACTCGTTGGATATCGTGATGGCGTCTTCGCCGGGGTCGAACGCTGCTGTGTCGTCCGACTGTCCGGGTGTGAACCCGACCGGATCCGCGGCGATGGCAGTCTCGGCGTCGAGCAGTGCATCGACCTCAGCACCGTCGTCCTGCCACGTCAGCCCTTCGAGCAGGAGCGCGTCAAGTTTGACGCTCGTTTCCCCCCGGTCGATTTCGAGCCGTTCGCCCTTCGAGACGAGCTTTCTGACGGTGACGGTTCCCTCAGCGTCACGCAGTTCTATCCGGTCGGTCGTCCGTGTCTCACCGACGGTGTGTTTTCGGTCGGTCATAGGAGCGGCAGGGTGAGGTTCTTCGTGTTCAGTATCGAGTGATCCAGATAGACGGTTCGGTCGGTTATCCGGTAGCGCTCGCCGGCCTCGCGCAGCGTGGTGTGTCGCTGTGCGGAGAGCATGTCGTGGTCGGCCGTATCGCCGTAGCTCCGGAAGACGTGTTGGTTGTTGGCGACTGTGAGGATATCGTCAGCCACGTCAAGCACCCTGACGTTCCCGATGACGTGTCGGACCCGCGAGCGGGGGTTCTCCGACCACGCGTACTCCTTGGACAGGCGGCCGACACGCTCACGCATCATCTCGTAGTCCTCCCGGAGGTAGTTCGACTCCTCGCTGAACTCGGGGCGTTCGGAGCCGGGATGGCGGGCGGTCCGGACCGGAACCCGCAGGGTGATGTCCTCGTCCAGCAGTTCGAGCCACGCCTCCAGTTCGAAGGCGTCCAGCAAGTCCGCCTCCCGATAGAGGAACTGTTCGATTCGGTGTTGCGTGGCCGCGTCGACAGTCGCCGGCGAGTCGACCATCGGCGTGGGGGTCATGCGTCCCCCTCCATCCGCATCATCTCGTACCAAGACTGCAACAGCGTCCGGGAGTTCCGTTCGTCGAAGTACAGCCCCTTGCTCGTAACCTCGGCGGGACCGTGCAGTGGGTCGTCGACGGTTTCGACCTCGTCGGTCATCTCGTCCATACCTTGCTGCATGTTCCCCTCGGTCTCACGGAGTTCGTGTGTCACCGCGCCGCTGCTGTCGGAGATTCCCTCCCAGATGGTGAGGTCGTCGGACTCGAAGGCCCCGCCAGGGCTCAGACTCTCCCAGCCGCGGTGGGAGTCTTCGAGAAACGACTCGTCGTCGGCCAGTTCTCTCGGAATGAGCCACCAGCTGGTCGTCTCGGTCTTGCCGGGGCCGCGGGGGTTCCACTTTCGGATGCAGGCCCACGGGCCGCCCCAGCCGCCGGACTGTATCCCGTGGATGATGGACATATTCGGGAACAGCGTCCCAAAGTGAAACACCGAGCGGCCGAACAGTTCCCGTTGTTCGTCGCCCAGGTCGGGATTCAGGTGTTCGGTAATCTCGTCGGGGTAGCCCATGAACGTGTCCGCGTCCTCCGAGAGATAGTATCCGACCGAGTGGCGGTCCGTACAGGCCAGATACGACGCGCCGGGGAAATCGTTCAGTTCCTCCCACGGCCCGCGGGCGAGGTTCTCCGTCTCCAGGCCGGCCTGATGGGTCGTGAGCACGTGGTAGGAGTCCCCAGAGAAGTTGTCCGCGGATGTCTTCCAGTCGTGGTCGGACTCCCAGCGGTGGGGTTCCCCGACGACGGTCATACCGTCCTCGGTGGTGCCAAAGAGCACGTCCAGATACCACGCGAAGTCGCCGAGATACGTCTCCAGCGACGGGCCCTCGTCGGCGATACGGCCGAAAATCAGCCCCTGATGTGTGTCCAGATGAACCTCCTCCAGCCGTATTTCTTCCTCGTCCAGGCCTTGATAAGCCTCGCCCATGTGGGGCATCCCTTGCAGCGTCCCGTCGTTCTTGTAGGTCCAGCCGTGGTACGGACACCGGAAGTGGGAGGTGTTGCCGTTCTCGGCCGTACAGAACTGCGCCCCGCGATGCTTGCAACTGTCGAGGAAAGCGTGTAGCTCGCCGGCCTCGTCCCGTGTGACGATGAACGGGTCCTCGCCGATGTATCGGCGGGCGTAATCACCCGGCTCGGAAAACTCCGAGACGTGGCCCAGGTGACATCCTCCGCGCCGTGAACGACGCGGCTTCCCGTACCGCAGCGGTGGGATATTTGCTGGTCTACGATACTACCTGTTCTTGTGGGGCTATTTCACCCGTTGATGTATCGAACAAGTAGACCGAGGGCTGTGCCAGACAGCCGGTACTCCTATCCACAGCGGGATTCGGAGTTATCTTTTGTCTGATGTTCTCTGCGCCATTACAATCAGCGTTGGCTACCA
>JAQCNK010000235.1 GCA_028275075.1 Haloarcula sp.
GCAATGGCCCGCAGGTCGTTCAACAGGTCGGCTGGGTTTTCGTAATCTCCCTGGCGGACATCGCTGACCCGAAGAACGGACTCGCGCATGAGCTTGAGTTTCTGCCGGTAGGGCTCGTCGGGGTACCGCTCCTCGGCCTCACTAGCGACCCCGGGAAGGCGGGTCTTGTGCTCGCTGAGGCGCTCGTCGAAGGTATCGTCGGTCGTGATGTTTGAGGCGTCTTGGGAGAGCACGCCTGAGAGCTCCTTGAGCTTGTTGCGGTACAGCGGGAGGATGGTGTCGCGCTGGCGCTCCAGCGTTTCCTCGGTGACCTCAGGGGTGACGAAGGGGTTCCCGTCCCGGTCCGAGCCGGCCCACGAGCGGAACTCATAGAGTTTCGGGACATCTATCTCTTCGTCGTAGCGGTCGTCGATAGCGTTCTGGAGTTCGTCGTACACCTCGTCGATGACTTCGAAGAGGACGTTTTCGAGATACCACTGAACGTTCAACGCTTCGTCGGTCACCTCGGGACGCCGCTCACGGACCTGTGGGGTCTGCCATAGGCTCGTAACCTCGGCAGCCAGATCCCGCTCGATGCGACTTTCCTCTCGGTCGGTGAGCCGGCGCTCGTCGAGCATCTCCAGATCTTGGGCAACCGAGCGGAGTTTTGCCTTGACCGTCTTCCGACGGGCCTCGGTCGGGTGTGCGGTGAACGTCGGCTGAATGAGCACGTCGTCCAGTACCGATGCTAGCTCCTCGGCGTCAGCGTCTCGGTTATCCAGTTCGGCGACGGCCTCTTCGACGCTGTCGGCGAGGATACCCTCCTGGCTCACTTCTCTGGTCTCGCGGACCCGTTCGCGCTCCTCGGCGAGGTTGATGAGCTCGAAATACGTTGTAAAGGCCCGTGCAACGATGTCCTGCATCTCGGGGTTGAGTCGGTCAAGCGTTCGACCGACTTCCTCCCGTGTCTCGGCGTCACCACGCCGGTAGTCGATGGATGCGACCCGAGTACGTTCGACAATTTCGAACGCTTCGGTCGACGTTTGCGCTTCGAGCACGTCGCCCAAGAGTTCACCAAGCTCCCGCACATCTTGGTTTATCTCTCTGGCGTGCATATTCATACCACCTTCTCCATAACGGAAGGCTAAAACACTATTGAATCAACTAGGTACTGCCTCCCGTTTCTACGTGTTCAATCGTGATGGAACACTCGTGGTCCAGTCTCGAATGAAACTACGCCGAATCGAACAGCGTGTCGCCCTCGACCATGTACTCCTCGACGGCGTCCATATCCAGCGTGACTCCCAGACCCGGTTTTTCCGGAATCTCGATGTAGCCGTCTTCGATGACAGTCTCCTCGACCAAGTCGTCCCACCAACCCAGCTCGTAGGAGTGGTACTCGACGGCCAGAGAGTTTGGGACGGCCGCGCCGACGTGCGCACTGGCCATCGTAGCGACCGGCGAGGCGACATTGTGCATCGCGACCGGGATGTAGTACTGGTTGGCCAAGTCGGCTATCTTGCGCGTTTCGCGCATTCCGCCGACCTTCGGAAGGTCCGGCGCGATCATGTCGATGGCCTGGTTCTGGATGAGACGGCGCTCCTCAGTCACGCGATAGCGGTTCTCACCGACGGTGATGGGCGTCGTCGTGGACTTGGTAACCTCCTCCTGCACGTCGAGATTCTCCGGCGGGACTGGATCTTCCAGCCACCAGACATCGTACTCCTCGATAGCATCGGCCAGTCGCTTGGCGGAACCACCCGAGAACGTCCAGTGACAGTCGAAGGCCACATCGGCTTCGTCTTTGACCTCTTCAGTGACTTTCTCGACGATCTCGGCTTTGTGGCGGATTTCGCCGGGTCGGAGGTGACGGTTCGCGCGGTCTTTCTCGAGGCCGCTGGGTACGTCTAAGTCGAACTTCAGGGCGTCATACCCCAGATCATCAACCACGCGGCGGGCCTCGGCAGCACAGGCGTCGGGGTCTGCCTCCTCCTCGGTGTGGCAGTCACAGTAGACCCGCATCCGGTCGCGGTACTTGCCACCGAGCAACTGGTAGGCCGGCACCTCCAGAATCTTCCCGGCGAGGTCGTGCAACGCGACCTCGATTCCAGCAATGGCGGTGACGGTGACGCCCTCGACGGAGCCTTCGCCGGACATCTTCTGGACGAGGTGTTCGTACAGCCGGTCGATGTCGAGCGGGTTCTCGCCGACGACGAACGGCGTCATCCGCTCGATGAGTTCAGGGACGCCAGCACCCCAGTAGGCTTCACCGGTTCCAACGACACCAGCGTCGGTGTAGATACGGACCAGCGTCCACGGGAAGTTCCCGTCTACCATTGTGGTCTGGACGTCAGTGATCGTCACGTCGCGACCGCCCCCACGCTTCGCGGTGGCCCCCATCGTCTCGGCTGACAGCTCGCGCATCGTGTACTCCGCGTTAGGATCGTGAAGGTCGGCGTAATCGATATCGTTCGATTTTCCCATACTGGTGGCTTACTTGTCCCGTCACAAAAGTTTAGAGGTAAGTGAGCTATACGGGTCGACAGAACGATTGCTAGAATTCGGCTCGCCGGACCCCGGCGAATATCTATCAGGGCTTCTGTCGACGCGTATACAGCCGTGGCACTCACTTCGGAACGGGGAATATCCGTACGAACGCACAGATGGCTGTATCAGCTACAACCGTCCGTATCAGGTCCCAGAGTCGTCGCTGCCAACGCGGATGACCTGCAACAGGGAGTAGACCGGGACGCCGTGTATCTCCTCGATGCCCTGCTTGTCGGCCAGCACGACGCAAGCGACTGGGTCGCCGCCCTGCTGTTGGATTGCCTCGACGGTCTCTGTCATCGTGTTACCGCTGGTGATGGTGTCGTCGACAATATAGCAGTCGCGGTTACGAATCTGCGCGAAGTTCCGGGAGAAAGAGCCATCGGCGGCCTCGTTCTCGTCGTCGTCCCACTGGTGTTTCGAGGGAGCGTAGGTTCCGAGGTCGGTGTCCAACTCCCGTGCGACCGTGGTTGCCAGCGGGGCGCCGGCTTTCTCGATACCGATGGTGAGATCAACGTCTTCGCCCTGTTTCGAGAGGAGATCGGCCATCGCAGAGCCGATGTGGTGAAGTCGGTCGCTGTCCCGTCCCAGCGCGGACCAGTCGACGTGGATGTCGTGGGGGCCGCTTTGTGAGAGCTCCTTCGGTGACGTACCGGTGCCGCTGCGCTCGACCAGCCAGCTTGCTGTCTCGCGGGAAACGTTCAGTTCGTCTGCGATTTCGCCCTTGGAGAGCCCCCGCTCGGCGAGGTCAGCCGCACTCTCGACGAGGTCGTCGATATTCTTCATATCTGGATGTCTGTCGGGCAGGGATTAATATGCAATGCCTTTGTGCCGGAGAATCACAGTCACGGGGCCACCACATCGAGAGGGTATCACCGCGAGAAAATTCTCAGATCGGCAAGCCGGAGTATACGGGTCGACAGAACGATTGCTAGAATTCGGCTCGCCAGACCCCGGCGAATATCTATCAGTGTCGACCCGTATAATATCCGTCTCCGGTTCGTTCCCCAATATAATGAACGAAAAACGTCCAATCAAGCTGGGCGTTATCGGCCTCGGGAATATCGCCAGACTCCACTGTGACGGACTCCAGGAGTCGGGCCAGGGGGACCGCATCGCTGCCGGTCTTGATGTCGACCCTGACGCTCGGAACCGTTTTGCCACGCAGTACGACGCAACCGTCTACGAACGACAGGCCGACCTCTATGCGGCTGTCGACGCCGTTCTGGTGACGACACCCAACAAGTTCCACGAGAAGTACGTGGTCGGCGCCCTCGACGCGGGACTAGATGTGTTCGTGGAGAAACCGCTGGCTCACACCGTCGGAAGCGCCAAGCGAATCGCCGAAGCCGCACG